>NZ_JASERH010000061.1:0-63357 GCF_030766975.1 Streptomyces sp. KL116D
CTCTCCTACTGCAATCGTCTTTTACTGGGCGGCCCAGCTGCTGCAACTGACCACGTCTTCTGCAGGCAGCATAGGCGCCTGAAGCGGACTCTTCCGGTCGGGGCGGCCCGCGCTCCGAACGAAACGTTACTCGTCAGTACATCCAGTTCATGCCCACTAAGCAAGCGCTTTGAACTGTGACCTTGCCAACGCTCCGTAACCGCCCCGCACAGGAACTCTCAGTCGCGCAGAGCGTTGAAGCGCCCCTGGTGGTAGAGCAGCGGACGCCCCGCTCCCGCCGGATCCCCGCAGACCGCCTCCGCGAGCACGATCCGGTGGTCCCCCGCGGGCACCCGGGCGATGACCCGGCAGACGAGCCACGCCAGCACGCCGTCGAGGACCGGGACGCCCTGGGGGCCCTCGAACCAGTCGGTCGACGCGCCGAACCGGTCGGCGCCGCTGCGGGCGAAGGTGCCCGCGAGTTCGGCCTGGTGCTCGCCGAGTATGTGCACGCCGACGTGGTCGGCCTCGGCGACGGTGGGCCAGCTGGAGGCGCCCAGGCCGATGCCGAACGAGATGACGGGGGGCTCGGCGGAGACCGAGGTGAGGGAGGTGGCGGTGAAGCCCACGGGGGCGGCACCGGCGGCGGTGATCACCGCGACGCCGGCCGCGTGCTGCCGGAAGACCGAGCGGAGCAGGTCGGGGGTGGCGGGCAGGGCGGTGCGCAGATCGGGCGTGGCCGTCATGGAGTTGTCCTTCTGCAGGAGGGTTCGAGCGGGATCCGTGGCTGCGTCAGGAGACGGGACAGCGGGCGCTCGAACAGCGCGCGAGATCCACATGGACTCGCTGGTAGAGAAGGAGTTCCGAGGGCATACGGTCAGACTGACGATACGTGGCGCGTGCAGTCAAGTGCGTTCCGTCATGTGGGAGATGCGTCACCAGACCCGCTGGGCCCGTCCCCCGGGGCACGGCGTCAGACCGCTTCGCCGAGCGCGGCGATCACAT
Organism: Streptomyces sp. KL116D; assembly: GCF_030766975.1. Taxonomy (NCBI): domain Bacteria; kingdom Bacillati; phylum Actinomycetota; class Actinomycetes; order Kitasatosporales; family Streptomycetaceae; genus Streptomyces; species Streptomyces sp. KL116D. The sequence continues at coordinate 985 of NZ_JASERH010000061.1, forward strand.
CGATCTTCCGGGGCTGCCCGGCGGCCCTGCGCACCTCGCGGCCGTGGGCATCGAGGACGAGGACGGTCGGGGTCTTGAGGACGCCCACCTCACGGACGAGATCGAGCCTCGCCTCGGCGTCGATCTCGACATGCGACACACCGGGGACCATGGCGGCGACCTCGTCGAGAACCCGCCGGGTGGCCCGGCAGGGCGCGCAGAAGGCGCTGGAGAACTGGACGAGCGTCGCCCGCTCCCCCAGCTCCTCGCCCAACTGCTCCGCGTCGAGCGCCACTTCACCCACGGTCACCTGACTCCTCCTTCGTAGGCCGCATTCGATGCAGCACTCGAACGCGCGCGCTGATTCCCGATGACGTGACAAGGATCTCGCGCACGGCCGGAACCAGGACTGGTCACCCGGCCGTTCTTGGGGCACGATCTGCGCAAGCCGGAAAACCTACGGCTGCGTAACTTACCGCCGGGAGCCCGCTCCTCCGGAAAGCCTCCGGGAGAGTTTCCCCACGGCACTAAGAAGGGTCCACCCCCTCCATGGCAGAGCTCGTCTACCGTCCGGTCATCGGCGCCGCGAAAACGATGTTCAAGGCGCTCGACCTGAAGATCGACTGCAAGGGCTCGGAGAACATTCCGCGCTCGGGCGGTGCCGTCCTGGTCAGCAACCACATCAGCTACCTGGACTTCATCTTCGACGGCCTCGCCGCCCTGCCGCAGAAGCGTCTCGTCCGTTTCATGGCGAAGGAGTCGGTGTTCCGGCACAAGATCTCCGGGCCGCTGATGCGCAGCATGAAGCACATTCCGGTGGACCGCGCGCAGGGTGAGCACGCGTACCAGCACGCCCTCCAGTCCCTGCGCTCGGGCGAGATCGTCGGGGTCTTCCCCGAGGCGACGATCTCGGAGTCCTTCACGCTGAAGAGCTTCAAGACGGGCGCCGTGCGACTGGCCCAGGAGGCCGGAGTGCCGCTGATCCCGATGGCGCTGTGGGGCACGCAGCGGGTGTGGACGAAGGGCCGTCCGCGCAACTTCAAGCGGCAGCACATCCCGATCACGATCCGGGTGGGCGAGGCCATGGAGGCGACGTCCGACCAGTACGCCGGGGCCATCACCCGCCGGCTGCGCGGCCGCGTGCAGGAACTCCTGGAGGCCGCTCAGCGCGCCTACCCCGTGCGTCCCAAGGGTCCGGACGACACGTGGTGGATGCCGGCGCACCTGGGCGGCACGGCCCCGACCCCCGAAGAGGTCAAGGCCGCCGAGGCCGGCTGAATCACTGCGCCGGGTGGACGGTGATGCGGGCGCCCGGGCTGAACTTCTCCAGGAGTTCGGCCAGTTCGGCGCCCGCCGCCTCCAGGCCGGCGTGCTCGCCCATGCCCTCCAGGAGGAACAGGGCGTTCACGGACGTGTCGTCGAGGCAGGTGCGCGGGCCCTGTCGCCAGTTCCAGCGGCGGCAGGTGACGCCCTCGTCGTCGCACCAGACGACCTCGCCCGCCTCCGGGTGGTCCACGACCCGCTCGCCGGAGGCGATGGTCACGAAGTCCTCGGTTCCGGTGGCCCGGACGAGCGTCATGCCGCCCACGATGCGGTCGAGGTCCTCGCCGCCGACCGGGATCAGATGGGCGACGCTGATCGCGTTGTAGACGTCGACGAGCGTGTTGATGCGGGGCAGTCCCGCCTCGCTCAGCGCCCGCTTCGCCAGCGCCTCCGCGGAGTTCCTGGTCCGGTTCGGCTTGGCGCCGAACGCGGTGTACGTCGCGCGCCAGGCCGCCATGTGCGGGTCCTCGTGCGGCGCACGCCCGTCCAGACGCTCGGCCAGCCGGCGCGCCGCGTCGTCGAGCAGGGCCGACGTGGCGTCCGTGCTGGGCGTGTTGACGAGGTCGTACGCCTCGATGGCGATGTGGTGGAAATCGGGCGCGAGTGCGTGGACGTCGTCGGAGACGGTGAGCCGGAGAGCCATGTTCTGCCTTGTCGGAGGGGTCACTGGGGTCACTCGGGGAGTCGCTCGGCGAGTCACAGGGGCAGCGAGTCGGGGAGGTTCTCCCAGAGGTACGGACGGTCCGGCGCGCTGCGCAGGACGTCGAGCACCACCGGATGCGGTACATCGAAGAGTACCGGATAGTCCACCTCATTGGACTCGGCGTCCGGCACCCAGGCCAGCCGCTCCCCGTCGAGCGAGAACTGGGCGTCGACCCCCGGCTTGTTCCCCCGGCAGTCCTGCCGGTGCCACGCCCCGTGGAACCGCACGGCGACCAGGCCGTGGACGCACCAGCCCGCGCCCGCGTCATGGGTGAGCCGCTGGTAGCAGAGGGCGGTCGGGATGTCCTCGGCCCGCAGCAGCGCGGTCAGGGCGTGCGCTTTCGCGTGGCAGATGCCGGTGCCCTGCTCCAGGACGCCGGAGGCCCGCCAGGTGACGCGCGGGTCTCCGCTGTCGGCGGAGTGCGGGATGGTGTCGCGGACGAACTCATAGGCGGCCCGAGCGTATGCATATGAATCGACGGCGTCCTTCGCGAGCCGCGCGGCCGTCTCCCGGACGAGCGGATGGTGGTGGTCGATTACGTCGTCGGCCGCCAAGTAGGCGGACAGATCAGGGGTGTTCTGGATCAGCTGCATGGCACGCGAGCATAGGAATGCGACCGACCGCGCGTCAATGACTTTACGGTCGATCGCATACCTATGCAGGATCCTGGGGTTTCCGGCTAGCGCGCCATCTCTTCCTTGAGGGCGGCGACGAAGCCGTCGACGTCCTCCTCACGGGTGTCGAAGGCGCACATCCAGCGGACGTCGCCGGCCGATTCGTCCCAGAAGTAGAAGCGGAACCGCTTCATCAGACGCTCGGACACGTCGTGCGGGAGACGGGCGAACACGCCGTTGGCCTGCACCGGATAGAGGATCTCCACGCCGTCGACGGCGCGGACGCCCTCGGCGAGGCGCTGGGCCATCTCGTTGGCGTGCCGGGCGTTGCGCAGCCACAGGTCCTTGGCGAGCAGCGCCTCCAGCTGCACGGACACGAACCGCATCTTGGAGGCGAGCTGCATGGACAGCTTGCGCAGGTGCTTCATGTGGCGCACGGCGTCCTGGTTGAGGACGACGACGGCCTCGCCGAACAGCGCGCCGTTCTTCGTGCCGCCGAGCGACAGGATGTCGACACCGACCGCGTTCGTGAACGTCCGCATCGGGACGTCGAGGGACGCGGCCGCGTTGGATATCCGCGAACCGTCCAGGTGCACGACCATGTTCCGCTCGTGGGCGTGGTCGCAGATCGCACGGATCTCGTCGGGCGTGTAGAGCGTGCCCAGTTCGGTGGACTGCGTGATCGACACGACCTGCGGCATCGCCCGGTGCTCGTCGTCCCAGCCGAACGCCTGCCGGTCGATGAGCTCGGGGGTGAGCTTGCCGTCGGGCGTGGGGACGGTGAGCAGCTTGAGGCCGCCCATCCGCTCCGGTGCGCCGCCCTCGTCCACGTTGATGTGCGCGGACTCGGCGCAGATCACGGCGCCCCAGCGGTCGGTGACCGCCTGGAGCGCCACGACGTTGGCACCCGTGCCGTTGAAGACCGGGAACGCCTCGGCGGTCGGGCCGAAGTGGCTGCGGATGATCTGCTGGAGGTGGTCCGTGTAGTCGTCCTCGCCGTAGGCGACCTGGTGCCCGCCGTTGGCGAGGGCGAGGGCCGCCATCACCTCGGGGTGGGCGCCCGCGTAGTTGTCGCTGGCGAAGCCCCTGATCGTGGGGTCGTGGTGCCTGCGGGCGTCGGTCCTGGGAGGGTTCACGGCTTCTCGGTCAGCCACAGGCGGGTCCCGTTCACTTCGGCGGCGGGCCGGTTCCAGACGCCGGCGATGGCCTCGGCCAGCTCCTTGACGTCCGTGAAGCCCGCGAACTTCGCGTTGGGGCGCTCCGCGCGCATCGCGTCGTGCACCAGCGCCTTGACCACCAGGATCGCAGCCGCCTGCTGCGGTCCGGCGTCGCCCCCCGCCTTGCGGAACGCGTCGCCGAGGGCGAGCGTCCACGCCTCGGCGGCGGCCTTCGACGCGGCGTACGCGGCGTTGCCCGCGGTCGGCTTGCTGGCGCCCGCGGCGCTGATCAGCAGGTAGCGGCCGCGGTCGGAGCGGCCGAGGCCCTCCTGGAAGGCGAGCGAGGTGTGCTGCACGGTGCGGATCAGGAGCTTCTCCAGCAGATCCCAGTCGGCGAGGTCGGTCTCGGCGAAGCTCGCGCTGCCGCGCCAGCCGCCGACGAGGTGGACGACGCCGTCGACCCGGCCGAAGTCCTTCTCCACCCGGCCCGCCCAGTCACGGGTGGCCTGCAGGTCGAGCAGGTCGACCGTGTCGCCGATGACCGTGGCACCGCCGTGCGCGTAGCGCGCCTCGTCGACGGCGGCGGCGAGCCGCTCGGCGTCCGCGTCGGCGCCGACGACGGTGGCACCGGCCTCCGCGAGCCGCTTCAACGTGGCGCGGCCGGCCGGGCCCGCCGCTCCCGCGACCGCGATCACGGCACCGCTCAGCGAGTCCCTGGTGACTTCGGTGGTGTCGGTCATGACAGTCGCCTCCTGTACGGGGTTGCTCACGCGGCCACCCGCTCGGCGTCCACCGCGGTGATGCCCTTCGTCGAGGCGATCACGTTCTTCAGCTTCTTCGAAAGGGCCTCATAGAACATGCTCAGCGGAAACTCGTCCGGAAGCACGTCGTCCACCAGTTTGCGCGGCGGCTGCGAGACGTCGAGCGCGTCGGGGCCCTTGGCCCAGCGGGACCCGGGGTGCGGGGCGAGGTACGTCGACACCAGGTCGTACGCGGCGAACCAGTGCACCAGCTTCGGGCGGTCGATGCCGTCCCGGTACAGGGTCTCGATCTCGGCGCACAGCTGGTTCGTCACCTCGGGGGCGCGCTGCCAGTCGATGTGCAGCTTGTTGTCCGTCCAGCGGACGACGTCGTGCTTGTGCAGGTACGCGAAGAGCAGCTGACCGCCGAGGCCGTCGTAGTTGCGCACGCGCTCGCCGGTGACCGGGAACCGGAACATCCGGTCGAAGAGCACGGCGTACTGGACGTCGCGGCCCTGCGGGAAGCCGTCGGACTCCAGCTTCACGGCCTCCTTGAAGGCGGTGAGGTCGCAGCGCAGCTCCTCCAGGCCGTACATCCAGAACGGCTGGCGCTGCTTGATCATGAACGGGTCGAAGGGCAGGTCGCCGTGGCTGTGCGTACGGTCGTGGACCATGTCCCACAGCACGAACGCCTGCTGACACCGGTCCTGGTCGCCGACCATGTCCTTGATGTCCTCGGGCAGTTCGAGCCCGAGGATGTCGACGGCGGCCTCGGTGACGCGGCGGAAGCGGGCCGCCTCGCGGTCGCAGAAGATGCCGCCCCAGGAGAACCGCTCGGGCGCCTCGCGCACGGCGATCGTCTCGGGGAAGAGCACCGCCGAGTTCGTGTCGTACCCGGAGGTGAAGTCCTCGAAGGTGATGCCGCAGAACAGCGGGTTGTCGTAGCGGGTGGCCTCCAGCTCGGCGAGCCAGTCGGGCCACACCATGCGCAGCACCACGGCTTCGAGGTTGCGGTCCGGGTTGCCGTTCTGCGTGTACATCGGGAACAGCACCAGGTGCTGCAGCCCGTCACGGCGCTGGGCGGCCGGCTGGAAGGCCAGCAGCGAGTCCAGGAAGTCGGGGACGACGAAGCCGCCGTCGGCCCAGCCGCGCAGGTCCCGGACGAGCGCCTCGTGGTACGCGGCGTCGTGCGGCAGCAGCGGAGCGAGCTGCTCCACGGCGGACACCACGCGGTCCACGGCCCGCAGAACAGTGGATATCGCGGGGGCGCCCTCGGCGTCGAAGTCGATGGACCCGTCCTTCTCCTGCCAGGTCCTGATCTCCTCCACGGCGTCCTTGAGCACGGGCCACGCCGGGTGCTCCACCACCCTGTCGCCAGCCACCTGGGCCGAAGGAACGATCCCCTCCACACCCGCCTGCACAAGAATTTCCGTCATGTCCCATCCTCCACGGGAGAACCTCGCGTATGGACACCGTATGCATGCGAGGTTCTCCGCCACAAGGGGAGACTCCGAAAATTATCCTGCGCGACCCCCTGTGTCACCGTCGTTTTTCCTGTCTCGAACGGTTGAAACGATGACCTGGGCCACATCGGCCCGTGCCCGGCGGGCGTCGTCGAGGAGCTCGGGGAAACCGAAGAAGCCGTGGAACATGCGCGGGAAGCGGCTCTCGGTGACGTCCGTCCCCGCGTCGCGGAGCGCCTTCGCGTAGGCCTGGCCCTCGTCGCACAGCGGGTCGCAGCCCGCGGTGACGACGTGGGCGGGCGGCAGTCCGGCGAGGTCGGCGGCGAGGAGCGGGGAGACGTGCGGGTGGGCGGGGTCGCCGTCGGGTCCGAGGTACTGCTCGCGGAACCAGACGCAGGCCGCGGCGGTGAGGAAGTAGCCGTCGGCGTTGGCGCCGAAGGAGGTGGAGGTCTGGCGGGCGTCGGTCACGGGGTAGACGAGGACCTGCCGGGCGATGTGCGGGCCGCCCCGGTCGCGGGCGAGGTGCGCCACGACCGCGGCGAGGTTCCCGCCGGCACTGTCCCCCGCCACGGTCAACGCCCGGGCGTCCGCGCCCAGTTGTGCCGCGTGGCCGGCGACCCAGCACAGGGCGGCGTACGCGTCCTCGACGGCGGCCGGGAAGGGGGCCTCGGGGGCGAGGCGGTAGTCGACGGAGACCACGACGGCGCCGGCGTCGCGGCACAGTCCGCGGGCGGTGGCGTCATGGCTGTCGAGGCCGCACAGCACCCAGCCGCCGCCGTGGAAGAACACGACGACGGGGCGCGCCGTGTCGGCGCCCTCCGGGACGTCCGGGACGTCCCGGACGTAGATCCGCACGGGTATCTCCGGCGCGTCCGGCGGGCCGGGTATGCGTCGGTCCTCCACGTGGCCTACGGCGGGTACGGGCAGCGGGGAGGTGGGCGCTGCCGCGAGGATCCGGCGGGCTTCGGCGGCGTCGGTGATGGTGCCGCCCACGTCGGGGAAGACGGTGGCGATGGCATCCACCAGCGGACGCGCCTCCGGGTCGAGCCGGTCGGGGTGGGCCGGGGTGGTCATGGCGGCTCCTGGGGTGGGTGGGGGTGCTTCGCGGTTCGGGCGGGTGCGGGTCTCGTCTTGGCTGGTCGCGCAGTTCCCCGCGCCCCTGAAATACCGACTGCGTCTGCCGGGTCGGGTTTCGTCGCGACCTGCGGGCCGGTGGGACTTCTCGCGCCGTTCCCCGCGCCCCTGAAAGCACGACTGCGTCTGCCGGGTCGGGATTCGTCGCCGGGTGCGGGCCGGTGGGGCTTCTCGCGCCGTTTTCCGCGCCCCTAAAAGCACGACTGCGGCTGCCGGACGGGGCTTTCGTCGCGGCCTGCGGGTCCGGTGGGGGCTGGTCGCGCAGTTCCCCGCGCCCCTGAGAGGCGCGCCCTTCGGGCGGCCTCTTCCCGGCGGGGGAAGGCTGCGCGCAGCGCATGCCTTCCAGGGGCGCGGGGAACTGCGCGAGAAGCCCCACCGGACGGTCAGACGGGAGCGAGACAGGCACGGTCAGGGGCGCGGGGAACTGCGCGAGCAACCACGACGGGACCCGCGGTCGAAGAACCGGCCGCCACCCGGCACACGGCCAGGGGCGCGGGGAACTGCGCGACCAGCCCCCACCGGGCCCGCAGACGCGCACGGGATGTCTACGCCCCACGGAAGTGCGGGATCACCCGTTCCCCCCACTGCCGCAGCGTCTCCACGCACGCCTCCTGCGGAACCGTGCCCATCTGGATGAGGCACATCACCTCATCCGCACCGGCGTCACGAAGACGCTCCACGTAGGCGATCGCATCGGCCGCAGTCCCGTACGCGTGGTCCGCGTTGAACGTGGCCGTGGCCGTCGGCCGGACCGGGATGCGCTGCTCGTTGAGCCGGGCCACGACCTGCTCGGCGGCCCGCCGCATCTCGGCCGCCTCGTCCGCTCCCTCGACGACCGCCTCGTCGGGAAGACCGGCCCCGCCGTACCAGTGCCCGATGGACTGGGCGAAGAAGCGCTGGCCCCGGATCCCGATGCTGCGCGCCGCCTCCCGGTCGTCCGAGACGATCGTGGGGCACAGGACCGCGAAGTGGTCGTTGACGACGGAGGAGACGAGGTGCTCCGGCGTCCGGGCGGCGAGCGCCGCGTCGTAGGCGTGCCGCATCTCGGCGATCGACTCCGGCCCCGCGAAGCCCATGACGAGGGCGCCGACACCGAGCCGGGCGGCCTGGCGCAGGGTGTCCGTGCGGCTGCAGGCGAGGAAGAGCGGCGGGTGCGGGGTCTGGGCGGGGCGGGGCAGGATCGGGTGCGGGTCGATGTCGAGGAGCGGGCCGTGGTGCTCCAGCTCGTCCTTCTCCCACGCCTTGCCGATGATCCGCAGCGCCTCCTCGACCTCCTGGGTCGTGCGGTCCCGGTCGACGCCGCACAGGGAGGTCTCCTGAACGGTGCCGCCCCGCCCGGCACCGAGGTCGAGCCGCCCGCCGGACAACAGGTCCAGCGTGGCGGCCCGTTCGGCGACCCGGGCGGGGTGGTTGAAGTGGAACGGCATGCACACCACGCCGTGGCCCACGCGGATCCGGGACGTCCGGGCCGCGACCCAGGTCAGGAAGATCTCCGGTGCGGACATGTGGGCGTACCACTTCAAGGAGTGGTGCTCGACCGCCCAGATCCGGTCGAACCCCATCTCCTCGGCGAGCACCGCCTGTTCGACGCAGTCGTGGAACAGGCGGTGCTCGCGCTCGACGGTGGGGTCGGCCAGCTGGGCCTCGAAGATGACGGAGAACTTCACGTTCCCTCCCGGGAGTTGCGCCCTAGGGCGTGTGGCATCGCCTCCATATGGCTAATAGCTATATGACGAACCGTCAGAGATGGGAAGAGTTACGGCACGGGTTGCGGCGCGATGAAGGTCTGCGTCAGCTCGCCGCCAGGAGCTCCAGCGTGTCGACCACCCGGTTCGAGAAGCCCCACTCGTTGTCGTACCAGGCGACGACCTTGACGTGCCGGCCGTCGACGCGGGTCAGGGCCGAGTCGAAGATCGAGGAGGCCGGGTTGCCGACGATGTCCGAGGAGACGAGCGGGTCGTCCGCGTACTCCAGGACACCCGCCAGCGGGCCGTCCGCCGCGGCCCGGTACGCCGCCAGCACGTCGTCTCGGGTCACGTCGCGCGCGACGGTCGTGTTGAGCTCGACGATCGAACCGACCGGGACGGGGACCCGGATGGAGTCGCCGGACAGCTTGCCCTCCAGGTTCGGCAGCACGAGACCGATCGCCTTGGCGGCGCCGGTCGTGGTCGGCACGATGTTGATGCCGGCGGCGCGGGCCCTGCGCGGGTCGCGGTGCGGGCCGTCCTGGAGGTTCTGCTCCTGCGTGTAGGCGTGCACGGTGGTCATGAACCCGTGCTCGATCCCGGCGAGTCGGTCGAGGACCGCGGCCAGCGGGGCCAGCGCGTTGGTCGTGCACGACGCGTTCGACACGATCGTGTGGACGGCCGGGTCGTAGGTGTCGGAGTTGACGCCGAACGCGAGGGTCACGTCCGCGCCGTCCGACGGAGCGCCGACGAGCACCCGGCGGGCGCCCGCGTCGAGGTGGGCGCGGGCCGCCTTGGCCGAGGTGAAGCGACCGGTGGCCTCCAGGACGAGGTCGACGCCGAGTTCGGCCCAGGGCAGCTGGGCGGGGTCGCGTTCGGCGAGGACCTTGATGCGCCGGCCGTCCACGACGAGCTCGTCGCCCTCGGCGGTCACCGGCCGGCCCAGGCGGCCCGCCGTGGAGTCGTAGGCGAGGAGCCGGGCGAGGGCAGTGGGCTCGGCGAGGTCGTTCACGGCGACGACTTCGAGGTCGGTGTCGCGTTCGAGCAGGGCGCGCAGCACGTTGCGGCCGATGCGTCCGAAACCGTTGATGGCGATGCGGGTCATGAGTGGTCTCCCTTCGGAACACCTCCAGGCTCGCGCGCGGCGACGGCCGGTGACAGCGGCGTGATCGCCATGGTTCGCAAGGATCCCGCCAGCCCCCGAGAGCCCCCGGTCAGTCCCGACGGGCACCTGCGGACAGCACCTGCGGAATCCCGCGGACGACTACTTCTCCGCGCCCTGCGAGAAGGTGCGCCGGTACTCGCTCGGCGTCGTACCGAGGATGCGGTGGAAGTGGAGCCGCAGGTTCGCGCCGGTGCCGAGGCCGACGTCGGCGGCGATCTGTTCGACGCCCCGCTGCGAGCGCTCCAGCAGTTCGCGGGCGCGGTCGATGCGGGCGCGCATCACCCACTGCATCGGCGTGTACCCGGTGTCCTCGACGAACCGCCGGGAGAACGTGCGCGGCGACACGGCGGCGTGCCGGGCCAGCGACTCCAGGGTGAGCGGTTCGTCGAGCCGGCGCAGCGCCCATTCGCGGGTGGCGGCGAACCGTTCGCCGAGCGGCTGGGGGACGCTGCGCGGCACGTACTGTGCCTGGCCGCCACTGCGGTAGGGCGCGGCGACGAGGCGCCGGGCGGCATGGTTCGACGCGGCCACGCCGAGGTCGCCGCGGAGCACGTGCAGGCACAGGTCGATGCCGGAGGCGGCGCCCGCCGAGGTCAGGACGCTGCCCTCGTCGACGAACAGGACGTTCTCGTCGACCTCGATCCGTGGGTACCGGTCCGCGAGCGCCCGCGTGTAGTGCCAGTGCGTCGTGGCGCGCCGGCCGTCGAGCAGGCCCGTCGCGGCGAGCGCGAAGGCGCCCGTGGAGATCGCGGCGAGCCGGGCACCCCGCTCGTGCGCGCCGGTCAGCGCGTCGACGACGCTGCGCGGCGGGTCGTCGCGGTCGGGGTGCCGGTAGCCGGGCACGTAGACGACGTCGGCCCACTCCAGCGCTTCGAGGCCGTGCGCCACCGCGTACGACAGCCCGTCGCCCCCGGTCACCGGTCCGGGCGCCGCACCGCAGACCCGGACCTCGTACGGCATGCTCGCCCGTGTCGTGAAGACCTGTGCCGGGATGCCGACGTCGAGAGGTTTCGCTCCTTCGAGCACGAGGACGGCGACGCGATGCAGACGGGAGGCGGGCACGCGCCCGAGCGTACGCGGCCCCGTGGGCACCGGCCCCCTTAGGCTTGCCCCGCCCCTCCGCAGGCCCACCACCCCAGGAGCTCCCCCGTGTTCGACCCCGCACCCGAGTACCCGTACGGCGAGTCCCTGGACCAGGGCGCGGCGCCCGCACCGCACCCGCTGCTCGGGCCGGTGCTCGGCCTGCTGGGCCGCTGGCACGGCCGGGGGCAGGGCGAGTACCCCACGCTCGACGACGCCTTCAGATACGCGCAGGAGGTCACGTTCAGCCACGACGGACGGCCCTTCCTGCGCTACGAGGCCCGCGCCTGGCTGCTCGGCACCGACGACGCCCCGCTGCGTCCGGCGGCCCGGGAGAGCGGCTGGTGGCGGCTGCAGCCCGACGGCCGGGTGGAGGCGCTGATCACCCAGCCGACCGGCATCGCGGAGATCGCGGTCGGCACGGCCATCGGTGACACGATCGACCTCGCCACGGACTCGGTGGCGCTCACCCCCACCGCCAAGCAGGTCGACGCGACCCGCCGCCGCTACACCCTCACCGACGAGGACACCCTCACCTTCACGCACGACCTCGCGGCCGTCGGGCAGCCGTTGCAGCACCACCTGTGGGCGCAGTTGCGCCGCAGGGCGTAGCCACGGCCTCTTGCGCGGACGGCCGCCGCTCACTTCAATGCGCCGCATGCCGACCTCGCAACTGCCGCCCACCGCCTGGGCCGTTCTGGGGCTCCTCTCCTTCCCCGGCGAGCGGACCGGGTACGAGCTGAAGAAGTGGGCGGACGCGTCGCTGCGGTTCTTCTACGGGGCGCCCGCCTTCAGCCAGATCTACGCCGAGCTGCGCCGCCTGGAGGAGCTCGGTCACGTCACGTCGCGGCGCTCGGGCCCCGAGGAGCCGCGCACGAAGCGGACGTACGCCATCACGGAAGAGGGGCGGGCGGCGCTCGCGAGCTGGGCGGCGGGCGGGCGGGACGCCGGTGCCGTGACGCTCAGGCACCCGGTCGTGCTGCGCGTGTGGCTCGGCCATCTCGCGGCGCCGGACCGGCTGCGGGCCCTCGTGGAGGAGCATGTGGCGCACGCCGAGGGCGAGTTGAAGGAGGTGCGGGACGCGCTCGCGCGGGCGGACGGCGTGGAGGCGTGGGCGCATCCGCAGATCGCGCTGCGCTGGAGCGAGCGGCACCTGCTGGCCGAAGTCGAGCTGGCGCGCGGCATGCTGGCCGACCTGGACGCGCTGCCGGCGGGGCCGACGGAGCCGGGTCAACCCGCACCGGAATCGCCCACGGACGGATGACATGGCGGGCGCCCGCGGCGGCCGGGCGGTAGGACGGGGCGGGTCCCCGTCCCCGTACCGTCCGGAGCGCGTCAGCCGTGAGCACCCGTGCCGTCCTCGTCGCCGCCGTCATCACCGGGCTCCTCCTGGGCGTCGTCGGCGCCAGAACGGACGACTCCGGTCACCCGCGTCGCAGCGGTTCCTTCGCCGAGGCGGGCCGTTAGGCTGCCAGGGCTGTCGCGTAGACGTACGAGCGGCAGCCGAGCCGCAGTCGACGGAAGCGAGACGATCTTGAACTTCCTCACCATCGGGCATCGTGGAGTCATGGGGGTCGAACCCGAGAACACCCTGCGGTCCTTCGTCGCAGCGGAGCGGGCCGGGCTCGACCTCATCGAGCTCGACCTGCACCTCAGCAAGGACGGCGCGCTCGTCGTCATGCACGACGCCGACGTGGACCGCACCACGGACGGCAAGGGGCCGATCGCCGAGAAGACCCTCGCCGAGCTGCGCGCGCTCGACGCGGGGCGCGGCGAGCGGGTGCCGGTCTTCGAGGAGGTCGTCGACGCGGTGAGCGCGCCGCTGCAGGCCGAGATCAAGACCACGGCGGCGGCGCGGTCCCTCGCCGAGGTGCTGCTGCGCCGCGATCTGGTGCACCGGGTCGAGGTGATCTCGTTCCACGACGAGGCCGTCGCGGAGATCGCCCGGCTGGTGCCCGGGATCCGTACGGCCCTGGTCGCGAGCCGCTACGGCACGGACGTCGTCGAGCGGGCCACGGCGGTCGGCGCCACGACCCTCGTGCTGAACATCCGGCGGCTCACCCAGGAGATCGTCGAGCACGCCCGCAAGGCGGACCTGCGGATCATCGGCTGGGTGGTGAACACCCAGGACGATCTGCGGCTCGTGCGGGCGCTCGGCCTGGACGGGGCGACCACCGACTACCCGGAGATCAAGCGCACCGGCCGGTTCACGGCCTGACGCTCAGCCCAGCGGCTTGACCAGCAGCTCGAACTGCAGGTCGTCGCGCTGCGGGATGCCGAAGCGCTCGTCGCCGTACGGGAAGGGGCTCATCTTTCCCGTACGGCGGTAGCCGCGGCGCTCGTACCAGGCGATGAGTTCCTCGCGCACGGAGATCACGGTCATGTGCATCTCGCGCACGCCCCACGTCTCGCGGACGAAGCGCTCCGCCTCCGCGATGATCACCTTGCCGAGTCCGGCGCCCTGGAGGGCCGGGCTGACCGCGAACATGCCGAAGTAGGCGTGGTCGTCGCGGTGCTCCAGCTGGCAGCAGGCGACGATCGTGCCGTCGCGCTCGACGGTGAGGAGCCGGCTGCCGGGGTTCTCGATGACGTCGAGGACGCCCTGCGGGTCGGTGCGCTGGCCCTCCAGGATGTCCGCCTCGGTGGTCCAGCCCGCCCGGCTGTCGTCCCCCCGGTACGCGGACTCGACGAGCGCGACGAGCGCGTCGGCGTCGGCGGTGACGGCGTCACGGAAGGTGAGGGGGGCGGCGGCGGTCATGGGCGGCTCTCCGATCTCGCATCTGTTTCGGGCCTGTCGGCGCCGTCGAGGTTAACCCGGTCGCACTACTCTGCGGCGGCATGGTTCACGTACTGAGCAGCAGGGTTCTGATCCGTCCCGTCGACCCCGAGCGGTCGCGGGCCTTCTACGGCGAGGCGCTGGGGCTGGCCGTGTACCGCGAGTTCGGCACGGGTCCCGAGCGGGGCACGGTGTACTTCCTCGGCGGCGGCTTCCTGGAGGTGTCGGGACGGGCCGACCGGCCACCGGTGCCGGGCCTGCGCCTCTGGCTCCAGGTGCCCGACGCGCAGGCCGCCCGCGACGAGCTGGTGGCGCACGGGGTGCCGGTGGTCAGGGAGCCGGTGCGGGAGCCGTGGGGGCTGGTCGAGATGTGGATCGCGGATCCGGACGGTACCGAAATTGTTATCGTCGAGATCCCGGCAGATCATCCGATCCGATACCGGCCTGGGATCTGATACCCGCAGGTCAGACCAAGTACGAACGGGTACCTACGCATCCCTAACGGCGACGCTGGGACCCTGGCGCCCACCGCGCTCCCGTCATGCAGGTGACGGGCTCGCGGGTCTAGGAGGGCAGAGACTTCCAATGGATCTCGCCCACGTCGAGGAGTCGGCCGGCATGCCATTGGTGTGGGTGCCGCGGGATGCGACCGCAGCGGAGGACGACCTGCGACAGATCACGGCCGCAGACGGCTAGGTAGCTGTCGACGATGCCCTTCGGGACCTGCTCCTCGGCGCCGCACACGGGGCGCTCCTCGTCGGCATTCACGGCGTCGCCTCCGGAGGCTCTACAGCAACGACGGCTCCATCCATGGGGACCGCATGCCAGAACGACGTCAGGTTGAACCGGTACCCGGTGTGAGACGGGTTCCCACCTACGTGCTGAAGCGCCCACTCCTCCGGCGCGTCCGTCTCGATGTCGACCTCCCCGGACGTCTTCGGGCAGGACGTACAGCTGACTTCCACGATCGGTTTCCGCGGACTCTCCGGACGCACGTCGGGGCCGATGTACCACCGCACCGGGCGGATGACTGAGCGCGTCATCAGGTCATCCCCTCAACGTATGCGAGCGGCGCCTCCAGGACGTTCGCCCGAAGCCGCTCATCCTCGTCGGCAGGTCGCAGACACTCCGGGTCGGCCTCCCATTCCCGTCCGCCTCCGGGGGCGCGGAGCTGGACATAGGGGCCCTCGCTCCCCATCACCTTCCCCAGCTTCTTTAGGGCCGTGTCGACGACCAATGTCCCCGTCTCGAACTTCCCCGCCTTCACGCTGTAGCGCCCCCTCTGCGGATAGCGGCAGCAAGCCTTATGCCGGTACCAGCGCGAGCCCTTCCAAGGTTCACGAGCCCCGGGCCGTACGACGCTGCGTCGACGCCGAGGGAAGGGAGCACGAATCCAATCCCGTCAAGTGCCGCGCGAAGAGCCTCAGTTACCTCGTGTGCGTCCGCTTCGGATGGCTTCACTTTGACCATGACTGAAACGCTACGAGCGGCTCATCCACCACGGCTATCCCACTTTCGCGAAATTTCGCAGAATGGCACTTGTCTTTCGCAGTCTTTCTCACAACAGTGTCCGTAGGCACTGGCTTACCGCATCGTCGCCTCGTGATCCTGTAGACCACCGAATCGAGCGAGAGGACTCAGCATGCCGCGACGTCTCCGTTTCAACGGCACAGGATCGGGCGAGGGCGGATGCCCGGCAGTGCACGAGGATCTGGAATCGGGGGAGGTCATCGTCCACGGACCACCGCTTCAAGATCCGGCAGACGTTGCCCAGTTGAAGCATCTGGACGAAGGAGAGGTTGCGATCGTCGTTCCGCGGAACACGCTCGCCGACTTCGGGCCCCGCGACGAGTCGCCGAGCATCATCGATCTCCACGCCTTCGGCCGGCTCTTCGAGAACTTCAAGTACACCTCGTGGCGCCTGGAGACGCGGAGGCGGTACACATCGGATGAAGAGACCTCCACCTATGCACAGTTCGTCGCAGGCGAGCGGCCGGCGTGGGACTACTCGTCCTCGTGGTGCCAGACGATCAGCGAGAAGGTGAGCACGGGGGCTCGTGTTGGGCGCGTGCGCATCATCGACTCCCCGGCGACCGTCGGTCAGCGCTACCTTCTCGCGCATGCAGAGAAGAACACGGCGCTCGGGGAGGACATCCGCAACCTCCGGCGCGACGAGGCGGAGCGGGAGCTCCTCGGGGACGAGGACTTCTGGATCTTTGACTCCCGCCTCGTCGCCCTGCTCAACTTCGACGCGGACGACAACTTCGTCAGCGCGGAGCTCATCACAGAGCCGGCACGAGTGGCGCGGTACGTCCAACTCCGCGACGTCGCACAGCACTACGCTTTGCCGTACGCGGACTTTCTGGCGTCCGACGGCTAGACGAGCGTGATCGGTGAGCACTGACTATCAGCAAGCCCGCGAGGCTTTGGGGCGACGGCTCCGAGAACTCCGCTTCAGCCATCCCGCGGGCCATCTCACCGGGGCACAACTTGCACAGCGACTCGGGTGGTCGGCGCCCAAAGTCTCCAAGCTGGAGAACGGGCGTCAGACTGCTACTCCTGACGATCTCCGCGCATGGGCCGACGCGACCGGGCACCCTGAGACCTTCGACGAGCTACGCGCCCGGCTCGCAGGGTTCGAGTCCCACATCCGGTCGTGGCGTCGGCAGTTGGCTGCGGGACACCGCGCCCCGCAGGAGGCCCACAACACCGCTCAGGCAGACGCGGCGCTCCTGCGCGCGTGGGAGTCGTCATGGGTCGTCGGCATCCTCCAGACTCCTGACTACGCGCGATCCATCTTCACGCGCTTCAGCGAGCTCCACCGGTCCCCCAAGGACATCGAGGAAGCCGTCCGGGCACGCATGAGGCGTCAAGAGCTCCTCTACAGCGGACAGCGCCGGTACCGGATCGTCCTCGGGGAAAGCGTCCTCCGCTCCCTCGTCTGCCCGCCGGCCGTACTCGCCGCGCAGCTCGACAGGCTCTACAACGTGATCGGCCTGGACACGGTGGAGTTGGGCATCGTGCCGTTCGGCGCGTCGCTGAAGCTGCCGCCGGGGCCAGGATTCTGGATCTACGACGATCGGCAGGTTGTCACGGAGACGTGGCACTCCGAGTTGTGGATAGAGGACGCCGACACCATCGCGACGTACGAGCGCGTGTGGGCCACACTCCAGGAGTCCGCGGTGTACGGCGCCGACGCACACAATGTCATCAACGCCGCCCAGCGAGCGCTGAGTTCGCCATGACCTCGTCCTCCCGCGACGGCCCGCGGGCCCCTTGCCGTCCGCCACACTATGGACTGCGTGGTGATCCTGCGACGCACCCGCAACACCACACCGGCGTAAACCGCAGCCATCATCCGCGCGATGCGGGGCTGGTCCTCCAGCGCCGGGTGTGTGGCCGTAGGTCGGGCTGTGAGGGCGGCTGCTGTGCCGCCTTCGCTACTGCTCTTGTGCCTATGGTGCCAGCCGCACAGGAGCCGCAGGTTCGCGTGCCTGTGGTCGTTCTCCAGGGACGGTGTGATCCACGTCAGTACCGGGCAAGCCGCACTGTGCGCCCTCGCTGTAGAGGGCAGGCCGTACGCGTGTGCCTTACTCTGTGGCTTCTGCGGTCGGGGAGGCCGCGTATTCGTGGGGGTTGCTGTGAGCACGTACCGTCGTCGCGCCGCTTTACTGGCCGTTCCTGCCGTCCTCGTCGCCGTACTGAGCGGCTGCTCCAGCGATGCGGAGCCAGACGCCAAGGACGCGCCGCAGAAGGTGCCTACGGCGTCCACGTCGGACATAGAGATGGGCCAGGCGAAGAAGGCTGACGGGCCCCCGGACGACGGCATCCCGTCCGTCCTACCTGGCGGAAGGACGATGTTCAAGAGCGGCGCAACGGCGTTGACCGTTGCAGTAGACGGAGTCGAGTACATCGACAAGCCGACGGACGAGGACTTCACGGCCACGGGCGACAACGGGCAGTTTCTCCGCCTCCGCCTCACCGTGATGAACACAGGCAAGACGGAAGGCGAGTTCTCCGCCGTGAGCGTCACGTGGGAGAGCGACAAAGTCGCGGAGCAAAGTGCATCGACGCTGGGCAGCACGAACGATCTTGCGCGCCTCAGTACGACGTACAAGCCGGGTCAGGGCGTCACAGGAAGCGTCATCCTCGACGCCGGCTCCAAGGGCGGCACGGTGTCGTTCTACGACGCGCAGGACACAGAAGCGCCTGCGTTCAAGGTCGTTCTCCCGTCTTCTTAGCGCTCTACGCCAACACCGCCATGTCGACGGCCTGGCGCCCGCCCGTCTTTCCGCCGTTCTCGCGTCCTTGCTTATTCGCCCAGTGGTCCCGAGAGCTGGGAATGCGCGACTTTCCGCTATGGAGAGCGACTGCGATCGATGTCGGGTTAGCGTTCCCGTCCTCCAGCAGATACCTAATGATCTTCTCGACTACCTTCACCGCATCCGGGTCTGGCACAAGAGTCTTCCCCGCCCCATCGGGCATGGGGGCATGGGCGCCGGCATGTAGGGGTGTGGGGCACGAGCCTCCCTCACCGTAGCGGCATGCTTCGGATGGCTTCAGCCCTGCACCCTCTCCCGGATGGCTTGCGCTTCCATCTGCGCCGCAAAAGGCCAGAAGCGTCACCATGATCTCGGCAATCGGGTCGAGGGGATTACGGAAGTCCAGCGTGAGCATCCCGCCGGGCCCTTCGGCGAACACAAGCATCGTGCGATACCCGCGCGCCCACCTGGCCGGCTCGTGCATGTCCGCCATCGATCGAACGGTCCGGTCGAGGCGCCACCAGAGGATCACGTCGAAGCGTCCCCGTAGCCACTCCCCCAGAGCCAGACGCTCAATCGGCGTAGTCTTCGGAGCCCAGACATCAAGATCTTCCGCCTCCCCGATGATCCTCGCGTTGATGGCCCTTGCGGATCTCTCGTTCGCCTCCCGTTGACGTGTCGGCGACGTGGTTTCGTCCGTGCGCACGCATAGGCGGATGGCAGACCCCGCCGATCACCCCATCAGATAACGGCCGGGAATCTGACCGGCGGACCACGCTGACGTGCGGCGACGTACCGCTCGTCGGAGGATGGCGCTGAGTCCGGGGATTCGGCGGCGCCGATCCGGATACGTATGACCGGCAACGCTCACCTGACAGCACCCATGCACCCCAGGAAGCCCAGGAGAGATCCGAGATGACCGCTCCCCGGAACACGAACGCTCCCCGCTCCTCCACCGTGCCGCGGATCCTGATCGTCGGCGGCGGGTTCGCCGGGATGGAGTGCGCGCACAAGCTGGAGAAGGAGCTCAAGCCCGGTGAGGCCGTGCTCAAGCTCATCAGCCCCATGGACCATCAGCTGTACCTGCCGCTGCTGCCGCACGTCGCGTCGGGCGTCCTGACGCCTCAGTCGGTGGCGGTGCCGCTGCGCAGGATGCTGCGGCGCACGTCGATCGTGCCGGGCGGCGCGGTCGGCGTCGACCCGGAGGCGAAGGCCGTCGTCGTCCGGAAGATCAACGGCGAGACCGTCGTGGAGCGCTACGACCATCTGGTGCTCACCCCCGGCAGCGTCACCCGCCAGTTCGACATCCCGGGTGTCGACCAGCACGCGGTGGGCGTGAAGACGCTGGCCGAGGCGGCCTGGATCCGGGACCACGTGATCTCGCAGCTCGACCTGGCGGCGGCCAGTTCCGACCCGGCCGAGCGCGAGGCCCGGCTGCAGTTCGTGGTGGTCGGCGGCGGCTACGCGGGCACGGAGACGGCCGCGTACCTGCAGCGGCTCACGACGTCCGCGGTGAAGCGCTATCCGGGGCTCGATCCGGCCGGGATCAAGTGGCACCTGGTCGACGTGGCGCCGAAGCTGATGCCGGAGTTGGGTGACCGGCTCGGCGACAAGGCGATGGCGATCCTGCAGCGGCGCGGGCTGCACGTGTCGCTGGGGGTGTCCGTGGCGAAGGCCACCGAGGACACCGTGACGCTGACCGACGGCCGGGAGCTGCCCTGCCACACGCTGATCTGGACGGCCGGTGTCGCGCCGAGCC
Organism: Streptomyces sp. KL116D; assembly: GCF_030766975.1. NCBI lineage: Bacteria > Bacillati > Actinomycetota > Actinomycetes > Kitasatosporales > Streptomycetaceae > Streptomyces > Streptomyces sp. KL116D. The sequence goes on from NZ_JASERH010000061.1 coordinate 20,825, forward strand.
CGCTGATCGCGACGCTGGACGCGGAGACGAACCGCGGGCGGCTCGTCGTCACCCCCGAGCTGACCGTGCCGGGCCTCGACGGCGTGTACGCGCTCGGGGACGCGGCCGCCGTGCCGGACGTCGTCAAGGGCGGTGACGCGATCTGCCCGCCGACGGCGCAGCACGCGATGCGGCAGGGCTGGGCGGCGGCCCGGAACGTGCTGGCGGCCGTGCGGGGCACACCGCTCGCCCCGTACCGCCACAAGGACCTCGGGCTCGTCGTCGACCTGGGCGGCATCCAGGCCGTGTCGAAGCCGATGGGGGTGCAGCTGACCGGGCTGCCCGCCCAGATCGTGGCGCGCGGCTACCACCTGGGCGCGCTGCGGACGTTCACGGCCCGCTTCCGCACGGCCGCGAACTGGGGGCTGAACGCGGTGGCCGGCGACGACTTCGTCCGCACCGGGTTCCAGCGCAACCGGCCGGCCACGCTCAAGGACTTCGAGATGACCGACGCGTATCTGTCGCCGGAGGAGATCCACGCGGCGGTGGCGGCGGCGGTGGCGGGCCGCTCGATGGCGCCGCAGAAGCCCGAACTGCCCATCAGCCCCGTCAACTAGGCGGTCCCGCCGACCACGCAGTCGCGTCAACCAGGCGGCGCCAGGGTGATCGTGCGCACGGCGTGCTTCTCGACCTGCTCGCGGCTGTAGAGCAGCGGGAAGGCGCCGTCCGCGGCCCACTCCTCGAACAGGTCGGCGTAGTGCTCGCTGCGCGGATCGCCGGACTGGCCGGGTGCGTTCATGGCCAGGGACTCGTCCCAGGAGCCGACGTCGACGACGAGCCGGAAGGTGGCTCCGGCGGTCTGCCGGAAGTCGCCGCCGTAGGCCGCCGCGCCGACGGTGTCCCCGCTGCCGCCGCGCGCGGCGGGTCCGACCTCGGTCCAGGCGGGCGCGGGCGCGCCGCCGGCCGCGTCGAGCAGGGCGGCCGCCGGGTGGACGAGGTGGGCGCGGTGCAGGGCGCCCCACGTCCAGGTGTCCGGGTCCGGGCCGAGCAGGTCCTCGCACTCGGCGAAGGCGGCGCGCAGCGTCGTGCCGAGCAGCTCGGGAGTGGCCAGGCCGCGGTCGACGAGTTCCAGGTCGACGCGGGCGTCGGCGGAGGCGTCCTCGGCGGGCAGGACGCGGGGCGGCACGGGGCCGCCGAACGCCTGCGTGTAGAGGGCGGGCCGCAGGTGCCGCCGGTACCAGATCTCGAAGAGCGCGGCGGCGGCCGAGCCGGCCGCGAGCGTGGCGTCCCAGTTCCTCAACAGGCCGATGGCGAACGCGAGTTCGCTCTCCTCGACGTCCTCGACCTGGTCGAGCAGCGGGACGATCCGGCGTGCGGGCAGGCTCACAGTGTCGGTCTGCAGCCGGACGCAGTCCCGTACGGTCCAGTCGTCGCGGGCGGCGAGCGCCTCGGCGATGCGGTCGTGGCGGGTGGGGGCGTACCAGTCGTACGTGACGGTGTGCCGGTCGTTGTCGTGGTCGAGCGGCAGGTTCATCTCGTTGGCGGTGGCGAACCAGCCCTGTTCCGGGTTGCGGCGGGAGGGCAGGTCGTCGAGGTCGAGGAAGCCGTCCCATTCGTAGCGTCCGTCGCCGGGGACCGGCAGGGTGCCGTCCCAGCCGGGCCGTACGGGGACGCGTCCGGCGGGACGCCAGCCGATGGTGCCGTCGGGGGCGGCGTACACCTGGTTCTCGCCGGGGGCGCCCCAGCGGCGCAGCGCGGTGACGAACGCGTCGGGGTCCTTCGCCCGCATGTAGTCCATGCTGCCGAGGTAGGGCGCCATGCCGGGGCCGAGCCAGGCGGCGCGCACCGCGAACGCGGCGTGTTTCTCGGGTAGCCGGCGGATGACGGGGCCGTGCCGGGTGAACGTCAGCTCGGTCTCCACGGGCTCCGCTCCCCTGACCGGGATGATCTCGGTGACGCGGGTCATCGGTTCCCAGCCGTCGCGGTAGCGGTACGCGTAGGGGTCGTCGGGGCGGGTCTCGTAGACGTACAGGTCCTCCTGGTCGATCGGGAAGATCGTCAGGCCGAACGCGAGGTGTCCGTTGTGGCCGATGGACAGGCCGGGCAGGGCGGGTTCGCCCGCGCCGACGACGTCGAGGCCGGGGGCGCTGAGGTGGGCGAGGTAGCGCAGCGAGGGCAGGGTGACGGCGCGGTGCGGGTCGTTGGCGAGGAGGGGGCGTCCGGTGGCGGTGCGGGACGGGGCGACGACCCAGTTGTTGGAGCCGTCGAGGCCCTGGCGCGGTGCCGCGGTCGCCCAGGGCGGGGTGGTGGCCAGGTCGTAGTCGCGCAGGACGTCGTCGGGGATGACGGAGAGGTCGAGCCCTTCGGGGACGCGCAGGGTGTGCGGGGCGGGTTCGCGGCGGCGGCGCAGGTCCTCGGCGGCCGGGCCGTGCTCGCGGAGGGTGAGGGCGCGGGCGACCTCGTCGCGCAGGTTGTACTGGAGTCCGTGGCTGCGGACGCGGGCGACGTCGGACGGGTCCCAGTGCGCGGGCTCGTATCCCAACAGGCCGAATTCGGGCGGCGGTACGGCGCCGCCCGAGCGGCACAGGTCGACGTACGCGTTGATCCCGGCGACGAACGCGGTCGTCGCCCGCTCGACGTCCTCGCCGTAGGCCCGCCACTCCTCGGTCATGTCGCCGCGGTAGAGGAACAGCCGGGCGGCGCGGTCGTGTTCGACGTAGGCGGGCCCGAACACCTCGGCGAGCAGGCCGAGTCCGCGCCGTCGCCACAGGTCGAGCTGGAAGAGGCGGTCGCGGGCGGCGTTGAACCCCTGCGCGCGGAACAGGTCGTCGGCCCCTGCGGCGTACAGGTGGGGGACGCCCCAGGGGTCGAGGAGGATCTCGACGGGGGCGGTCAGGCCGGGCACTTCGTACGTGGTGCGCTCGGGCACGGTCACTCCCCCGTCCCGTGCACGCGCCGGCCGCCGACGTAGGTGGCGCGGACGGGGATGGCGGCGATGCCGAACGGGTCGGTGGTGAGGGGGTTGTCGCCGAGCACGACGAAGTCCGCCAACTGCCCCGCCGCGAGGCGTCCCTTGTGGGTCTCCGTGCCCTCCGCCTCGGCCGAGCCGAGCGTGAAGACGCGCAGCGCCTCGGCGGCGGTGACGGCCTGGGCGGGTCCGGCGGCGATGCCGTCGTCGACGCCGGTGCGGGTGACCATCGACTGGAGGCCGAGCAGCGGCTGGTAGGGGCCGCACGGGTAGTCGGAGGAGCCGGCGACGGTGACGCCGGCGTCGAGGAACGAGCGGTGGGCGAACATCCGGTCCACGCGCTCGGGCCCGTACCAGTCGTTCAGCGCGCCTCCGTGGTAGGCGGCGTAGCCGGCGAACGGCACGGCGATCGCGCCCAGTCGGCGCATCCGGGCGAGGATCCCGTCGTCGACGACGCTGCAGTGCTCGATGCGGTGGCGCAGGCCGGGGCGCGGCAGGTCGCGGGACGCCTCCTCGAACGCGTCGAGGACGAGCCGGATCGCCGCGTCGCCGTTGGCGTGCACGCCGATCCGGTTGCCGTCGCCGTGCACGGTGCGCACGTGCGCGAACAGTTCCTCGGTCGGGGTCGTCTGCAGGCCGTGTCCCCCGTGGTCGGCGAACGGCTCGCTGAGGAGGCAGGTGCGGCCGCCGACGGCGCCGTCGAGGAACGCCTTGACGCCGACGAGCCGCAGCAGATCGTCGCCGAAGCCGCTGCCGACGCCGAGCGCCCGCGCCTTCTCGTAGTGGTCGATGGAGAGCAGCATGCCGACGCGGAGCGTCAACTGGTCCTGGGTGCGGGCGCGTTGGAGCAGGGCGATGTCGTCCGGTGCGATGAGCGCGTCGCACACGGAGGTCAGGCCCGCGGCGTGCCACAGCTCCTGTGCGCGCAGGAGGCCGCGCAGCCGGTCGTCGGCCGTGCTCGGCGGGAGGGCGGTGGCGCCGCGGGCGGTCGCCGGGTAGACGACGTTCATCAGGGCTCGTTCGACGAGCCGGCCGTCGAGCCGCCCGGTGTCGTCGCGGCCGTAGGCGCCGCCGTCCGGGTCGGGGGTGTCCTCGTCGACGCCGAGCGCGCGCAGGGCGGCGGAGTTGGCGACGCCCCAGTGTCCGGCGACGTGCACGACGAGGACGGGGTGGCCGGGTGCGGCATGGTCGAGTGCGGTGCGGGTGACGCGGCCGGTCTTCACGTCGTCGTAGCGGCTGCCGCGCACCCAGGATCCGGCGGGGGCGCGGGCGGCCTCGGCGGCGACGGCGGACAGCAGTCCTCCGGTTCCGGCCACGGCCGCCGCGGACAGGTCGAGGTGGAGCAGGTCCTCGGCCGCGATGGCGAGGTGGATGTGCGCGTCGTTCAGGCCGGGGACCAGGGTCGCGTCGCCGTGGTCGGCCTCGGGGGCGCCGGGGAACCGGTCGCGCAGGGCGGCGACGGTGCCGGTGGCCCGGATCCGGCCGTCGGCGACGGCGAGCATCTCCGGTTCGGGGCGGCCGTCGGCGTGCTGGGCGACGATGTGGGCGGCGCGGTGCAGGACGGGAACGGTCTCGTCGTCGTACGTCACGGGCATGCCGGGTCAGTGCTCCTTCGCCGTCGCGGGGGCGGGCTTGCGGGGTGCGGGGACGGTGGCCGTTCCGGAGGTGGGCGTCGTGAAGGTGACGGCCGCGGTCACGAGGAGGTTCGCGGCGAGCGCGATGATGCCGCCGTTGACGCCGTGGTACGGGTCGTTGTCGCTCGCCCACAGCGTGGTCATCACGGCGAGCCCGACGACCATGCCCGCGGCGGCGGCCCGGGCCGTCATCCGGCGCCAGAACAGGGCGAGCAGCACGACGGGGACGAGCTGGGCCAGTCCCTCGTAGGACAGCACGGACAGTTCGACGAGCGTGTTGGGGTAGAAGAGGCTGCCGCCGAGGGCGACCAGTCCGGCGACCACGCACACGGCCTGGGACAGCCGCTTGGTGCGGACGCCGTCGTCGCCCTCGTCCACGGGGGCGGGCCTGCGCGGGTCGGAGCCGTTGCCGCCGCCGAGGACGGTCCGGCCCCAGAGCGTGCCGATCGACAGCATGAACACGCTCATCGGCACGATCGCGGAGAGCGCTCCGGCGACCCCGATGAGGGCGACGACGGGTGCGGGCAGCGAGTCGGTGACGAGGCTGAAGAGGGCGAGGTCGGGGTTGCCGAGGGTGGGCAGCACGAACAGCGCGGTCGCCCCGACGATCATCGGGATGAACAGGAGCAGCTGGTACCAGGGCAGCAGCAGGGCGTTGCGGCGCAGCGCGTTGGGACTCTTGGCGCTCAGATAGCCGGCGACGGTGGTCGGGAAGATGGTGATGGTGACGGCGTTGAGGACGACGGTGCTCAGGAACCACATCGCGTTGCGGCCGCCGGACTCGTGTCCGGGAAACGTCAGCCACTCGGGCCGCTCGGTGACCATCCTCGTCATGAAGTCGCCGAAGCCGCCCAGGTAGTGCATCGGGATGTAGACGGCGAGGAAGACCACGGCGCCGATGACGAGGACGTCCTTGAGCGCGCTCACCCAGGCCGAGCCGCGCAGTCCCGACACGAGGATGAACACCTCGGCGACGACGAACGAGATGACGGCGGCGACGTGCAGGTCGACGCTCCCGTACGTCATCGCGTTGACGACGACGCCCATGCCCTGAATCTGCACCTGGATGTACGGGACGATGAACACGGTCGCGACGACGGCGACGAGGATTCCCAACGGTCTTGATTTGAACCGGAATTCGGCGATGTCGGCGATGGAGATGAGCCGGTGCCTGGTCGCGTACGTCCACAGCGCGGGGCCGACGACGTAGGCGACGGCGAAGCCGACGGTCAGGTAGGCGACGAGGTAGAGGATCGGGGCGCCGAACGAGTACGACCAGCCGGCCGTGCCGAGGAAGGAGAAACTCGTGTAGGTCTCCCCCGCCATCAGCAGCCAGATGAAGAGCACGCCGAGGCCGCGGCTGGACACGGACCATTCGGCGAGGCCCTTGGAACGGCCGCGGGCGGAGAGCAGGCCGATGCCGATGGTGGCGACCATGGCGAGACCGAAGACGGTCGTCGCGATCGCGGCGGAGCCGTTCACCGGGCGCCTCCTTCGGGAGTCGGGTCGTCGGCCGGGATGGGTTCCTCGGCGCCGGTCCGGTAGGCGGGGTCGAGGCGGGCGGCGAGCCAGATGACGAGCGGGCTGACGACGGTCGCGGCGAGGATCCAGGCGATCAGGAACGGGACGCCGAGGATGCGGGGTTCGATGCGGTTGGCGACGAACGGCGCGGAGCCGTAGAGGAGGACGGGGACGAGCAGCAGCCACAGAGAAGGCCGGGACATGTCGCTCCTTCTGGGGAGGTCTGTGGGCCGGGCGGGAAGCTCGGTCGGGGGCGTGGGGGGTGGGTGGGGCGTGAGGGTTACAGGGCCGGGTCGTAGCGGCCGTCGACCGCGGTCCAGCCGCCGTCGACGGTGAGCACGGTGCCGGTGACGTACGTCGCCGCGTCGGACACCAAGTAGGCGGCGGCACCGGCGAGTTCGTCGGCGCGGGCCCAGCGCTTGAGGGCGGAGGCCTGTGCGTACGCGTCGTACCAGGCGGGGTCGGCGGCGATCTGGTCGGTGAGGGGGGTGCGGACGACGCCGGGCGCGACGGCGTTGAAGCGGACGCCCTGGGGGCCCCATTCGGCGGCCGCGGTGCGCAGCAGCTGGACGAGTCCGGCCTTCGACGCGGCGTACGCGCCCTGGCCGGGCTCCACCTGGAAGGCCCGCATGGACGCGAACCCGACGACGCTGCCGCGGCCGCGTTCGGCCATGCCGGGGGCGACGGCCTGGACGAGGGTGAGGTAGGAGCGCAGGTTGAGGGCGATGACGCGGTCGAACTCGTCGAGGGTGTAGTCGGCGATGCGCTTGCGCACGTTGGCGCCGACGGTGACGACGAGTCCGTCGAGCGGGCCCCAGCCCTCGACGGCGGTGCGGGTGGCGTCGGCGTCCAGGACGTCGAGGGGGCACACGGACCCGGCGCCGGCGAGCCGGACGGTCTCCCCGGCCCCCTTCTCGTCCCGGTCGGCGACGACGACGTCGGCGCCCTGGGCGACGAGCGCGCACACCACTTCGCGGCCGATGCCGCTCGCACCGCCGACGACGGCGACGCGCCGCCCGTCGAGCCTGAACAGACGGGTGTAGTCCATGAGTTGACACCTCGGGCGGGTCAGGGCCGGATGACGGCCATGCGGGTCACGGTCAGCTCGTCGATGGCGAAGCGCGGTCCCTCGCGGCCGATGCCGGAGTCCTTGACGCCGCCGTACGGGGCGATGTCGCTGCGGTAGCCGGGCACGTCGTTGACGACGACGCCGCCCACGTCGAGGGCGTCGATCGCGGCGAGGGCGGTCCGCAGGTCCCTGGTGTGCACGGCGGCGTGCAGGCCGTATCGGCTGGCGTTGACGACGGCGTACGCCGTGTCGAGGTCGGGCACGGTGCGCAGGCACACGACGGGCCCGAACACCTCCTCCGCCCATACGGGTTGGCCGTCGGGGACGTCTTCGAGGACCGTCGGGGCGACGCAGCTCGGCTCGCCGGGCGCGCGCGTCCCGCCGGCCAGGAGCCGCGCCCCGGCCGCCCGCGCCTCGTCGATCCACTTCAGTACGCGGACGGTGGCGGCCTCGTCGATCAGGGCGGAGACCCGGGTGGCGGGGTCGCGCGGGTCCCCGACGGGGACGGACGCGACGCGCGCGAGGATCCTGCGCCTCAGTTCGTCGGCGACGTCCGCGACGGCGACGACGCGCTGCACCGAGATGCAGGCCTGTCCGCTGGCGTAGAGGCCGCCGCGGACCACCGCGTCGGCGGCGGCGTCCAGGTCGGCGTCGGCGGCCACGACGAGCGCGGCGTTCGATCCGAGTTCCAGGACGACCTTGCGGGGCGCGGCGTCCCGGGCGATGGCGTGGCCGACGGCGGCGGAGCCGGTGAAGGAGACGGCGGCGACGTCCGGGTGGGTGGTGAGGGTCCGGCCCACCTCCACGTCGCCGGTGACGAGCTGCACCGCGGCGGCGGGCGCCCCGGCCGCGGCCAGCCGCTCGCGCACCAGGTGGACGAGCCAGAGGGTGGCCAGCGGGGTCGCGGGGGCGGGCTTGAGGACGATCGGGCAGCCCGCCGCGAGGGCGGGGGCGATCTTGTGGGAGGCGAGGAGCACCGGGTAGTTGAACCCGGCGATGCCGACGACGACGCCGACCGGGCGCCGCGTCCAGAACCCGAGCAGCCCTTCGCCGGATTCCTGCGCGTCCAACGGCACGGTCTCGCCCCGCAGTTGCGACACCTCGTCGGCGGCCGCCCGCCAGGTGCCCACGGTCCTTCGCACTTCCACGTCGCAGTCGACGCGCGGCTTGCCGGTCTCCAGGACGAGCAGCTCCGCCATCCGGCCCGCCACCGCGTCCACGGCGTCCGCGACGTCGGCGAGGACCCGGCGGCGCAGATGGGCGGGCAGCGCGGCGACGTCCGAGCGCACACCGACGGCGTGCGCGACGGCGGCCCCGGCCAGGGCGGCGTCCCCGACGGGCGCGTCGGCGACGGTGCCGCCGTCGTAGGGGAAGGTGACGGGGTGGTGGGCGGCGACGGGCAGCCAGCCGGGGCCGACGGGCAGCCCGTCCGGCACCTCGGGCGCGGTCCGGGCCGCGGCCGGCTGGGCCCGCGTCACCACGCACCGCCGGTCAGGAAGGCACGGGCGGCGGCCGCGTAGACGCGGGCGTACTCGCCGATCTCGCGGACCTCCACGAACTCGTCCTTCTGGTGGGCGATCCACTTGCCGCCCGGCCCGTAGACGACCGTGGGCAGGCCCGCGTCGCGGGTGAGGATGGTGCCGTCCGTGGTGCCCGGTACGGCGCCGAACGGCGGGGCCTCGCCGTGCACTTGGGTATGGGCGCCGACCAGGGCGGTGACGACCGGGTGGTCCGCGGGGATCTCGATGGCGGGCCGGTCGTCGACGACGGTGACCGTGACGCCCACGCCGACCGTCGCCGCCGCGCGGCGCGCCGACTCCTCGATGCGGGCGATGAGTTCGGGGTGGTCGGTGCCCGGGACGGTGCGCACGTCGACGCCGACCACGGCGTGCGCGGGGATGACGTTCAGCTGGTCGGGGTCGCCGCCGAGCAGCACGGTCGGGGTGACCGTGACCCGGCCCGCGTGCGGATGCGTGCCGTACCGCTCGTGCGCCCACGTCTGCGCGGTGTCGAGCGCGGTGACGACGCGTGCGCCGGCGACGATGGGGCTGCGCCCCTCCTGCGGCATCGCTCCGTGGGCCATCACGCCGTGTAGATCGAGCCGGAGCCGGATGCCGCCCCGCGCCGAGGTGCACACCTCGTAGCCCTCCGGCTCGCAGACGATCACTCCGTCCACCTCACGGGCGAGCGGGGACGCCGCGAACGCCTTGGCGCCGAGCATCAGCCCTTCCTCGTCGCACAGCACGCCGACGACGATCCGGCCGGGGAACGGGCCGGCCAGCTGCAGCGCCCGGACTCCGTGGATCATGGCCGCCACACCGGACTTCATGTCGGCGGCGCCGCGGCCCCACAGCTTCCCGTCGCGGATCTCGCCGCCGTACGGGTCGACGGTCCAGTCCCCGGGGTCGCCCTCGGTCACGACGTCGACGTGCCCCTCGAACATCAGGGTGGGACCCGGCCCTCCCCCGCCCTCCACCACGGCGACGGTGTTGGGGCGGCCCGGCGCGACCTCGGTCACCTCGTAGGGCCACCCGAAGTCGTCGAAGAGCCGCCGCACGAGGTCAGCGGCGGGCTGTTCGACCTCAACGGCGCCCGTGGCGTTGACCGTTCGCAGTCTGACCAGGTCACGGGTCAGGGCGACGGCGGCGTCGGCATCGACCACGGGCTCGGTCGTCGACGGATGTGCACCGGCATGCATAGAACCTCCAACTCGACCGCCCACCAGGCCAGTCGACTGGTCAGACCAGGTGAATTCCCGTACTGTGCCCACACGTTCGAGCCGAGGTCAATGGTCCGATCATGGATTCACCGCGCGGTGACGCGCCGGCCTTACCCGGAGAGGCACATGACATCCGACGACGTTCTCTTCCGACCGGTGCAGCCGGTCCGCGCGTATCAGCGGGTCGCGGAGCAGATAGAGGAGCGCATCCTCAACGGGGACCTGCCGCCCGGCTCCCGGCTGCCCGCCGAGCGTGATCTCGTCACCCGGTTCGGGGTGGGCCGCTCCACGGTCCGGGAGGCGCTGCGGGTGCTGCAGTCGGCGGGCCTGATCCGGTCGCGGCCCGGCGATCCGCTGGGCGCGGAGGTGCTGGGCGTGTCGCCGGACAACCTGAGCCAGGCGCTCGGCCGGCTGACCCGCTCGCGCGTCGCGAGCCTCGGTGAGCTGGTGCAGTTCCGCATGGTGCTGGACGCCGAGAGCAACCGGCTCGCCGCGCGGTTGCACACGGCGGAGGACCTCGCGCGGATGCAGCAGGAGATCGACCGGATGGCGGCGCTCGGACCCGCCGAGCTGCACGCCTTCAGCGAGGCCGACGCCCGCTTCCACCAGGCGGTCGCCGAGGCCAGCGGCAACTCGTTGCTGGCGTTGTGCGCCCGCGCGGTGCACGAGGCGGTGGTCGCGGTCATCGAGAAGAAGATCGCGGGGGCGGCGGACGCGGCGGGGTGGATGGCGCGGTCGATCGAGCATCACCGTGCGGTGCTGGGGGCTGTCCGCTCGGGGGACGCGGAAGCGGCCTGCCGGCTGGGGCGGGAGGCGTTGTTCGCGTACTACGCGGATCTTGTGGAGCCGGAGGCGCGGCGGCTGTTGGAGGCGTCGGTGGAACCGTGAGCTCCGCTCCGCGGGGGGTGCGGATCGGCGTGTGCCGGGTGGGTGTGGGTTGTCGCGTGCGGGTTCGTCGTGGCTGGGCGCGCAGTTCCCCGCGCCCCTTTGGTGACCGTTGGCTGGGCCTTGCTGGAGCGTGCGGCGGAAGCGGGTTGGGAGGCCGGGTGCGGGTTCGTCGTGGCTGGGCGCGCAGTTCCCCGCGCCCCCTTGGTGACCGTTGGCTGGGCCTTGCTGGAGCGTGCGGCGGAAGCGGGTTCGGGATGCCGAGTGCGGGTTTGTGTGTGGCTGGTCGCGCAGTTCCCCGCGCCCCTTTGGTGACCGTTGGCTGGGCCTTGCTGGAGCATGCGGCGGAAGCGGGTTCGGGAGGCCGGGTGCGGGTTCGTCGTGGCTGGGCGCGCAGTTCCCCGCGCCCCTGTCGGGGCCGTTGGCGGGGTCCTATGGGAGCGTGCGCTGCATCGGGGCTCGCGGGTTCCCGGGTGCGGGTTTGTGTGTGGCTAGGCGCGCTGTTCCCCGCGCGCCTGTCGGGGCCGTGCCCGTGAGGGGGTCAGGCTCTGGGGCCGCCCAGTCGGCCCTCCAGCTGGGAGAGCAAGTCGCCCAGCAGGGCGCTGAGTTCGGCGTCTCGGCCGTTCGTGAGGCCCGAGAGGACCGATGTCTCGTACGCCAGCTGGCTCGGCAGCAGGTCGTCGACGAGGGCGCGGCCCTCGTCCGTGAGGCTCAGATGGGACACGCGGCGGTCGCGGGTGTCGCCGCGCCGCGCGACCAGGCCCCGCTCCTGGAGCTGCTTGAGCCGCTTGGTGACGGCCGCGCCGGAGGCGAACGTCTCGCGGGCCAGGTCGCCGGGGGTCAGCTCGCGCCCGGTCCGCCGCAACGTGCCCAGCAGGTCGAACTCGGGCCGGGTCAGTCCGGCGTGCCGCAGCGGCGCGTCCTCGGCCTGCTGGAGCAGCGCGGCGCACCGGTTGATCCGCCCGATGATCTCCATCGGACCGGTGTCGATGTCGGGCCGTACGGTCTGCCACTGCCGTACGACGGACGACACGGTGTCGAGCGGCCGCGCTGCCGCCCCGCCTTGCTGCGTGCTCATCCCTGCCTGACCGGCCCTTCCTCGCCGAGGTCGCCCGCCGGGGCGACTAGCCTCGGGCGCCGCTCCGGTCGCCCGTCCTCTCCCCAGTCTCGCCGACGCCCGCCTGACGTCGCACCGTGGCCGCGAGCGTACGGTGTCCGGCCTGCTCGGCCGCGAGGACCCGGTCCTCCGGCAGGGCCCGCTGCCACCACTCGCCGGCCGCGGTGTCGGCGGCGGCCCGCAGCTCCACGAGGGACCCGGCCAGCCGGCGCCCGGCGGTCTCCAGTGCCGCGGGCCCCGGCGCGGGCAGGGCGAGGACCCGGCCTGCCGCCTCCCGCGCGCAGTCGCACGCGGCGAGGGCCCGCTCGATGTGGTCGGCGGCGCGCCGGTTGGTGACGGCGACCGCGGCCAGGATCCCGACGAGCGCGCCGACGAGGGTGTCGACGATCCGGTCGGTGATCAGTTCGCCGGGCTCCTGGAACCGGGCGAACTCGGTGACGAGGAGCGCCATCGGCGTCACGCACAGGCTGCCGAGCCAGTAGTTGCGGGTGATGAGGGCCTCGGCGCCGAAGCTGAAGGCGAGGACGCAGACGATGAGGGCGGCGTGGCCGGTGTGCGCGAACGGGACGACGGCGGCGAAGACGAGCACCCCGGCCAGGTTCCCGACGACGCGCTGGACGCCGCGGCTCCAGGTCAGGGTGACGTTGGCCTGGTAGAGCGAGGCGGCGGTGACCAGCGCCCAGTAGGGGCGTCCGACACCGAGGGCGAGCGAGGCGTATCCGGCCAGCGCGCAGCCGACGAACGTGCGCAGGGCGACCGGCAGCAGCGGCGACCCCGGGCCGAGCCGCCGCCACAGCGACGGGACCGCGTGACACACCCCTCCGCCGTGCGGCGCGGGCCGGTTCCTCCGATCGACCCATCCGTGGAGCCCGCGGCTCCGTATTACCCGCGCACCCCCGACCGTCCGGGTGCGCCCGCAGAGCCTGGAGGTCCCGAACGTGAAGGAAGCCGTCCGCATCGGTCCCGCGCCTGGAGCCGGGCCCAGCCTGGAAGAGCTCATGGCCGATGTGGCGAAGGGGGACAAGGAGGCGTTCGCCTCGGTGTACGACGCCGTGGCGGGCTCCGTCCTGGGGGTGGTGCGCGGCGTCCTGCGGGACCGGGCGCAGTCGGAGGAGGTGGCGCAGGAGGTGCTCGTCGAGGTGTGGGGCAACGCGGCCCGCTACCGCACCGACCGCGGCACGGCCATCAACTGGGTGCTCACGCTCGCCCACCGGCGCGCGATCGACCGGGTCCGCTCGGTGGAGGCCGCCGCTGCGCGGGACCACCGGGCCGCGCTCCTGGCCCGGACCCCGGAGTTCGACGAGGTGACCGAGGAAGTGGAGACGCGTCTCGAACGCGAACAGCTGCGCCGCTGTCTGCGCACGCTCACCGAACTGCAGCGGCAGTCCGTCTCGTTGGCCTACTACCGCGGTCTGACCTACAGCGAGGTCGCCGAACTGCTGTCGGTGCCGCTGGGCACGATCAAGACGCGGCTGCGTGACGGTCTGATCCGGCTCCGGGACTGTCTGGGGGTCGGCGCATGACCGCCGTGGATCTGCACACGCTGACCGGGGCGTACGCCCTGCACGCGCTCGGGCCCGCCGAGCAGGCAGAGTTCGAGCGCCACCTCGCCGCGTGCGAGGCCTGTACGCAGGAGGTCCGCGAACTGTCCGCCACGGCGGCCCGGCTCGGGCTCGCCCTGACGGTGGTGCCGCCCGACGGCTTCAAGGAGTCGGTGCTGCGCCGGATCGACGGCGTGCGCCAGGCGCCGCCGAGCACGTCGTCGGACGCTGCCGGGGCCGGTGCGCCCCGGCGCGCGCGGCGGGTGCCGCGGTGGGCGCTGGCCGCCTGTGTCGCGGCGGTGGCCGGGCTCGGCGCGACCACGGTGTGGCAGTACGTGGAGGCGCGGGACGCACGGCAGGAGGCCCGCCGGGCGCAGGAGGCCACGGACCAGGTGGCCGATGTCCTCGCGGCCCCGGACGCCAAGGCGCGCACCGCCCGGCTCACGGACGGGGCGAGCGGCACCGTCGTCGTCTCCGAGAGCCGCGACCGGGCCGTGTTCGTGGCCGCTTCGATGGCGGAGCCGCCGAGCGGCAAGGTCTACCAGCTGTGGTTCGACGAGGACGGCACGATGCGTCCCGCCGGGCTGATGGACCCGCACCGCACGGCGCAGACCGTTCTCCTGGAGGGCGCGGTGGGCGACGCGTCCGGCATGGGCATCACGGTCGAGCCGGCGGGCGGGTCGGCGCACCCGACGTCGGCGCCGGTGGCCCTGATGCGCCTGCCCGCCTGACCGGTCTCCCCGCCCCGCGCTCAGCGGGGCGGGCTGTCGCGCCGGGCGGGCGCGGGAAGAAGCCGCTGGTGCGGGCGGCGTACGCGGCGTATCCGGACCGGTCCGCCATGTGCCGCTCCAGCAGCGGCTTCCCGTTCCGGGCGAGCTGATGGTCCCCGACGGCCTCGAAACAGAGACCGACGCCCCACCCCACCACCCCCGCGACGCGGTGCGGCCGGTCGTCGGCCGCGACCACGTCATGGGTGAGCGCGTGTCCGCCCAGCCGGTCGTCGGCCTCGGGGCGCGGCGCGCGCCGGTCAAGACGGCGTCGAGGATCGACACACCCAGGCCGTTCGCCCGCCCCGGGGCCGGCACCGCCATGGTCGCCGGGGTCGCCTGGGCGCAGCACCGCGGCATCGACAAGGTCGAGGTCCGCGTCGACGACGGGCCCTGGCAGGAGACGCGCCTCGCCGCCGAGGACACGGCGGACACCTGGCGCCAGTGGTCGTACGCCTGGCAGGCCCGCAAGGGCGGACACACGCTGACCGTACGGGCCACCGACCGGACCGGCGAGACGCAGACCGAGGAGCGCGCGCCCACCCTCCCCGACGGCGCCTCCGGCTGGCACTCCGTCGTCGTGACCGTCAACTGACCGTGCCGCCTTCCCGGATCCGGCCGTCACTCGTCCGGGCGACGCACCAATCCGCGTAGGGATCAGTTCCGGATTCCCCGTGACGCAAGGCAGACGCCTTCGTCAACGCCCTCGTCGAGGAGTTGTCATGCAGACCCGAATCCGTCGCTACGCCATCGCCGTCACCGTCAGCGCCATGCTGCCCCTGACTCTGACGGCGTGCTCGGACAGCGACTCCAAGGACAAGGCGTCCGGCACCGCGACCGCCGCCTCCGCCGAGCCGTCGGACATGGGCAGTCCGTCCGGCGGCATGAACGAGCCGTTCGGCCCGGCCTGTTCGTCCGTGCCCAAGGACGGCGCGGGTTCCTTCGACGGCATGGCCAAGGACCCCGTGGCCACGGCCGCGTCGAACAATCCCGACCTGTCCACGCTCGTGACGGCCGTCAAGAAGGCCGGGCTCGTCGACACCCTCAACAACGCAGAGAACATCACGGTGTTCGCGCCGACCAACGACGCCTTCGCCAAGATCCCGAAGGCGGATCTGGACAAGGTCCTCAACGACAAGGCCCAGCTCACCAAGATCCTGACGTACCACGTCGTGGGTCAGAAGCTGGCGCCCACGGACCTGGGCAACGGCTCCTTCGAGACCCTGGAGAAGTCGAAGCTCACCACCTCGGGCTCCGGCGAGTCCTACAAGGTCAACGACACGGCCAAGGTGGTCTGCGGCAACGTGAAGACCGCCAACGCCAACGTCTACATCATCGACACGGTCCTCATGCCCAAGAGCTGACGGCACGCGTTCACCGTCTTGTCGGCCGTCATCGCCCGCTCGCCGAACCGTGTTTCAGCGAGAGGGAGTTGACGGCCGGCGGGGGCCGCTGTCCGGCCCGATGCCGCAGCGTCCGCCCGGCCGGTCGCCCGCGAACCGTTACCACGGCCGCGCCTCCGCCGTTTGATTTCGTGGTTCTTCCCTCTGCAGGAACGTTCCGGCACCGACCATGGCCGGGCCGGTTCCCACAGCGGGACCCGGCGGCGACGTTGATGCGAGGCGAGCAGGACAGTGACGGATCGGCTGATGGGCAGGCTCCCCGGCCCCCGGGCGGCGCAGGACGAGGCGCCCAGCAGGCTGGTGGGGCGGGAGGAGGAGCTGCGCCGGGTCCGCCGACTGCTGCGCTCGCACAGCCTCGTGACGCTCGCCGGGCCGGCCGGGTCGGGCAAGAGCGCGCTGGCCGCCGAAGCGGCCGAACGCTTCGACGCCGAGGTCGTCCGGGTCCGCTGGTGGGACTCCGCCGCACCGACGGCACACGGCGTCCGCGCCATCGCGCAGGCGGTGCTCGCCCACCACGCCCCCGCCGACGCCGACGCGCCGGACCACGCGGAGCGCATGCTGTTGCTCCTCGACGACGCCGATCCGGTGCGCGAGGAGTGCATCGACATGGTGCAGCGGCTCGTCGCACAGTGCCCCGGGCTACGGGTGCTGGTGACGTCCCGGCAGCCGCTGGGCCTGGGGGCCGAACGCGTCGTGCGCCTGGGCCCGTTGGCCCTGCACGCGGCCGACGGGCACTCCCCCGGTCCTGCGGTGCGCCTGTTCCGCAGCCGGCTCGACCGACGCACCGCCAGCACCCTCGCCCCCGACGACGCGGGGCTCGTCGTCGACGTGTGCCGACGCACCGGACGCACGCCCCTGGCCCTCGAACTCGCCGCCCGCCAGGCGCGGGGACGGTCGCTCGGGGAACTGAGCGACCTGCTGGCGGGCGGCGACGGCTGGCTCAGCGACCCCCGGCACACCGGCCTCCACCGGCACCGCTCCCTGCACGCGGCGGCCGGTGCCACCTACCCGCTGCTGGACCGCCGCGAGCGCGTCGTGTGGGCCAGGGCGAGCCTGTTCACCGGGGACTTCGACGAGGCGGCCGCCACGTTCGTGTGCCAGGGCCCCGACCTGCCGGCCGACCTGGTGCCCGCCGCGCTGTCCCGGCTGGCGGCCGCGACCGTCCTCGACGTGGTCGACGACCCGGGCGGCGTCGTCCCCGCCCGCTACCGGATGCCCGCCGCCTCCCGCAGCGTCGGCAACGCCGTGCTGCGCGCGGCCGCCGAGTGGCCGGCCGCCGCCGACCGCCACTTCACCTGGCAGTGCCTGCTCGCCGACGAGGCCGGCGACCTGTGGCGGCACGGCCACCAGACCCTCGCCCTCGACCAACTGCGCGCCGGCGCAACGGACATCGCGGCCGCGCTCGCCCGCAGCACCGCCCACCCGGGGCGCACCGCGGACGCGCTGGGTCTGATGGTCGACCTGTGGTTCTGGTGGGGCGTCTGCGGCCGGGCCGCCGAGGGCTACGCCACGCTGCGGAGCCTGCTGCGGGCCGCCCGCCGGGAGGAGGTGCCGGTGCCCGCCGTCGCCCTGTGGCTGGCCGGATGGCTCGCCGCCCGGCTCGGCCGCCCCGAGGCACCACTGCTGCTGGGTGACGCCGCCGACGCCGCGCTGGCCGACAACGACCTGGGGCTGCTCGGCCAGATCTCGGAAGCCCTCGCCGTCCACGCGGCGTTCTGCGGCGACCGGGACCGGGCCGTCGGCCACCTCCAGGAAGCCGTCCTGCTCTCCCCCGAGCGGCCGATGCACGGACCGCCGGCCGCCGTCAGCCAGGCCGTTCTCGCCTGCAACGAGGCCCGCACCTCACCCGGCCGCGCCCGGGCCGGCCTGCGCAGGGCACTGAGCCACCCGTCCGCGCGCGACGACCTCTGGGTGCGCTGCACGACCGGGTACGCCCTGGCGTTCCTGGACCACGTACAGGGCCGCAAGTCCAAGGCCTGGCGCCGGGCGCACCGGGTCCTCGCGGACGCCGTCGCGCTCGACGCGCCGATCGGCATCGCCCTCGCCCGCGGCCTCATCCACCAACTCGCCACCGGCACGGGGCCGTCGACCCTGCCGTCCGCCGGGAATCTGCACGGCCCCGCCGCCCCCGGCCACCACGCGTCCGCGCCGCCGGCGCCGCACTTCGGCTGACTTCCGAGCCACGTCCGCATGACGTCCGGCTGGCAGTTCCGGCCCGGGCGTCCGGGCCGGGCCGCTCGGGATCCCCGCGGTCCGGCCGGATCAACGGACCGCCGGCAGAGGTGCATTGACGGATCATGGTCCGGAGAGAAAGGATCAGCGGGCACGGAGTTGACAACGTTGTCGCACGAGAGGATCACGATGAGAGCGCTGAAACGCGTCTTCACCGCCTTGTTGACCGTCACCACCCTGGCCGCGGCCACCACCGGTGTCGCGAACGCCGCACCCGGGGGACCCCGGTTCGCCGCCGACCCGACCACGCTGGTCGACACCTCGGTCGGCAACAACGGTGACGGCACCACCTTCCCCGGCGCGGCAGCTCCGTTCGGCATGGTCCAGTTGAGCCCCGACACCCAGCTCAACAAGTACGCCTCGTACGACTACGCGCAGGACACCATCCTCGGCTTCAGCCACACGCACCTGTCGGGCGTCGGCTGCCAGACGATGGGCAACATCCGGTTCATGCCGACGACCGGCGCGGTCACCTCGTCCGATCCGGCGCAGTACCGCGCCAAGTTCAGCCATGACAACGAGACGCGCTCGCCCGGCTATTACGGCGTGACGCTCGACAACGGCATCCAGGCCGAGCTCTCGGCGACCCGGCGGACCGGCCAGCACCGCTACACCTACCCCGCCGGTTCGGGCTCCGAGAACGTGCTCATAGAAGCCGGCGAGAGCAACGGCAGCACGTACGCGGGCGACATCAAGGTCGTCGGGGACGACACCGTGGAGGGCTGGGTCCAGGGCGGCAACTTCTGCGGCGAGACGGGCAAGGAGCGCTACCCCGTCTTCTTCAGCGCCAAGTTCGACCGGACGTTCTCGTCGTTCGGCACCTGGAGCGACGGCACCCTGACCGCCGGGCAGCGCGAGGCGTCGCGCGGCACGAAGCGGGCCGGTGCCTGGCTGACCTTCGACCAGGACGGCGGCCGGCAGGTCGGTTCGTCGGTGGGCCTGTCGTACACCTCGGTCGACGGTGCGCGGCTGAACCGCAAGGCCGAGCAGCCGAAGTCGTTCGGCGCCGCCCGCAGCGACGCGCACGACTCCTGGCAGGACGAGCTCAACCGGATGCGGGTGGCCGGCGGCAGCCGCGCCGACCAGCGCACGTACTACACCGCGCTCTACCACTCGCTGCTGCACCCCTCGATCGGGTCCGACGTCGACCGCCGCTACCGGGGCTTCGACGACAAGGTGCACCGCGCGGACTCGACGTACTACCAGATGTTCTCCCTGTGGGACACGTACCGCTCGCAGAACCAGCTGGTGGCCCTGCTGCACCCCGACAAGGCCGCCGACATGGCCAAGTCGGTGCTGCGGATCTACCAGGACGGCGGCTGGCTGCCGCGCTGGGGGCTCGGCGGCGGTGAGACGAACGTGATGAGCGGCGACCCCGTCACCCCGTGGGTCGTCGACCTCTACAACCGCGGTCTGCTCGACGACCGCACCGCGCGCGGCCTGTTCGACGCGCTCTGGAAGAACGCCAACGAGGTCCCCGCTGACCAGTCGCTCTTCCGCGGCCGCGACGGCAACCCGACGTACGTGAAGAACGGCTGGGTCGGCTACCAGAACCTGCCGGGCTACAAGTTCGGCGACAGCCGCCAGGCGGGCTCGGCGACACTCGAGTACGCGCTCGCCGACTGCGCGCTGTCCACGATGGCCGACGGCCTCGGCCACCGGGACGAGGCGGCGGTGCTGGCCTCGCGGTGCGGCAACTTCGCCAAGCTGTGGGACTCCGGCGTCACTTCGCAGGGCTTCACCGGCTTCCCCGTCACGCGGAACGCCGACGGCAGCGTCGCCGGTGACCCCGACCCCACCCAGTCCGGCGCGTTCCACGAGGGCACGGCCTGGCAGTACCAGTGGCTCGCCCAGCAGGACCCGAAGGCGCTCTTCGACCTGATGGGCGGTCAGAAGAGTGCCGAGCAGCGGCTCGACAAGTTCTTCGACCTGCCGACCGTGCTCACCGACCCGGCCAAGGCCGCGTCCGAGTCGTGGGTGACCGGCGCCTACGACTACCACAACAACTTCGCGTTCAACCCGAACAACGAGCCCGACTTCCACGCCCCGTGGATGTACACCTGGACCGGCGCTCCGTGGAAGACCTCCGCGGTGCTGCGCGCCATGCGCACGCTGTTCACCGACGACGCGTACGGCATGCCCGGCAACGACGACCTCGGCGCCACCTCGTCGCTGCTCGTCTTCGCCATGGCGGGCGTCTTCGAGGCGCAGCCCGGGTCCGCGAACTACATCGTCACGGCGCCCATGTTCGAGAAGGTCGAGATCCGGCCCGAGCACGGCCGCACGGTCACCGTCGAAGCACCGGGCGCCGACGCGTCGAAGCAGCAGTACGTGTCGTCCGTGCACACCCGCGCGGGCGCGCTGCACCGCAGCTGGCTGTCCCACGAGGACCTGCTGCGCGCCGGCACGATCAAGGTCGCGCTGTCCGGTACGCCGACGGACTGGGGCGTGAACGCGGCCCCGCCCGCGCTGGCCCGGCGCTGAGTTCGCCGGTGCGGCCCCTCTCGCACGAGAGGGGCCGCACCCTTGTGTCAGGTGTCAGGTGCCGGAGACGACCGGGGAGTCGGTCCTGTCGGCGACCGAGCCGTGGGTCGCCGTCTTCGGGACGGGCCGGTCGTGGCGCAGGGCCGTCCACACGCGGTGCGACGCCTTGTCGAGGGGCAGGACGCGGCCCGCGTCCTGCGCGTCGTAGGTGACCGGCATCGTGACCATGGTGGTGCGGTCGGGGCTGATGCCCTTCAGGTCCTTGGCGAGTCCGAGCAGCTTGTCCGCGGACGCCAGCTCGGAGTCGGCGCTGATGCTCTTGGTCGCCGTGTCGGCCAGCGCGTAGGACTTGGCCGGGCTGCCGAGCGGGTCGACGGTGTCGGCCCGGTGGATGAGGGCCTTCACGAACGCCTGCTGGAGCTGGATGCGGCCCAGGTCGCTGCCGTCGCCGACGCCGTGCCGGGTCCGTACGAGCGCCAGGGCGTCCTCGCCCTTGAGGCGGTGCTTTCCGGCGTCCAGGGAGAGACCGCTGTTGGGGTCCCGGATGGCGCTGCGGGTGCTGATGTCGACGCCGCCGAGCTCGTCGATGAGCTTCTGGAATCCCTTGAAGTCGACTTCGAGGTAGTGGTCCATGCGCAGGCCGGACATCGCCTCGACCGTCTTCACGGTGCAGGCGGGACCGCCCAGCGAGTAGGACGAGTTGAACATGGCCTGGTGCGCGGCCGGTACGGTGCCGCCGCCGTGCTGCGTCGTGCAGCTGGGGCGCTCGACCATGGTGTCGCGCGGGATGCTGACGACCGACGCCTTCTTGTGGGTCTTGTCGACGTGCAGGACCATCGCCGTGTCGGCGCGGGCGCCGAGGACGTCGCTGCCGTACCGGCCGTGGGTGCCCGCCCGGGAGTCGGAGCCGAGCAGCAGGATGTTCATGGCGCCGCCGCGCTGGGCGCTGGGCCGGTCGTCGCCGAGGGCGGCGTTGACGTCCGTGCCCTTGATGTTGCCGTTGAGGTGCTGCCAGGCGTAGGCCACGCCTCCGCCGCCGACCAGGGCCACGCCCAGGGTGCCCCAGGCGATCCAGCGCAGGGCGCTCTTGCGCCTCCTGTGCCGGGAGCGGCGCAGTCGCGCGGGCCCGTAGGCGGGTGCCGCGGGCTGTTCGGCCGGGTGCGGGTCGTGTGCGTTCCCGCTCTCGTACGGCATGTCCTGCCCTTCTTCGGTGGCCGGTGACCTGTGGCTCGCGGCGTGCGGCCGGTGGCTCAGTACGCGGAGTCGACGTTGTCGATCGAGCCGTAGCGGTCGGCGGCGTAGTTGGCGGCCGCGGTGATGTTGGCGACGGGGTCGGTCAGCTCGTTCGCGGTGCCGGAGACGTGGTAGGCGTCGAAGGTGGGCTGGATCACCTGGAGCAGGCCCTTGGACGGGGTGCCGTTCTGCGCGTTCACGTCCCAGCCGTTCTGGGCGTTCGGGTTGCCGGACGACTCGCGCATGATGTTGCGGTAGAGGCCGTCGTACGTGCCGGGGATGCCCTTGGCCTTCATGATGTCGAGCGACTCGCGGATCCAGCCGTCGAGGTTGTCGGCGTAGGTCTTGGCGGGCGCGGCGGCGGCTGCCTGGGCCGGCCGGGCGCCGGCGGCGGCGGGCTCGGCGGCCTGCGCGGAGGTGGGGACCAGGGTCAGCGCCATGGCGGCGGCGCCCGCCGCGGCGACGCCGGCGGCGGAGATCCTGCTGAACCGGGTGGTGCGGCCGGCGCGCGGCAGCGTCTGGGTGATGGCCATGCTGGCTCACTCTCCAAAGGGGGGTGGGATGCGGGGCGAGCCGGGGCCGGTCGCTCGGAACATCAGCCAGGGTTAGCCGTGCCGGGTGTCGGGACGCAAAGGTGTGACGTACTACCCGGGTACGCAGAGGCGCCGGTCGGGGCGCTGCCCCGGCGGTCTCACCGCGGTCTCTCCGGGCCGGCGGGTCTACTACCGCCGTTCGCATGTGCCGTGGCTCATATGGGTGGGCTCACAGGCTGGGGGGTCGCGGGGCGCGTCCGGCGGTGGTGCCGGTGGTCGTCCGGTGCGGGTGCGCGGGAGGGGGTCGCGGGCGCCGGCCGGGCCGACGATGGCGGCGGCGTCGAGCGGGCGTCCCACGGGCACGACGTCGCGGCGGCGGGGTGGGGACGGCGGGGCGGTGCGGCTGTCGGCGGGCGCCTTTCCGCAGCCGCCCCTGCGTCATGCGGTCAGTGGCGGTCGAGCGTCGCCAGGGCCGCGTGCAGGCGGTCGACGTCCTCCTCGTCGCTGTAGGGCGCCAGTCCCACCCGTACGCCGCCCTCCGCTCCCAGACCGAGGCGGTCCGCGGCGAGTGCGGCGTAGAAGGAACCGGCGGGGGCGTCGACGCCGTGCGCGGCCAGGTGTCGGGAGACGTCCGCGGGGCGGTGGCCCGCGACGGTGAACAGCTGGAGCGGGGACGGGGACATGGCGCGGCCGTGCACCGTGATCCCGTCGAGGGCGGCGAGGCCGTCCTCCAGCCGCTTGGCCAGGGCGTGTTCGTGCGCCTCCAGCGCGGCGAACGAGGCGGTCAGCCGCTCGCGGCGACTGCCCTTCGCGTCCGGGTCGAGGCCCGCGAGGAAGTCCACGGCGGCGTGCGCCCCGGCCAGCAACTCGTAGGGCAGGGTGCCCAGTTCGAAGCGCTCGGGCACGGCGTCGCTGGAGGGCAGGAGCTTGTCGGGGCGCAGCGACTCCAGCACCTCGGCGCGGCCGGTCAGCACGCCCAGGTGGGGGCCGAGGAACTTGTACGGGGAGCAGACGAGGGTGTCGGCGCCGAAGGCGTCCAGGTCCACCAGCGCGTGGGAGGCGTATCCCACGGCGTCGACGTGGAAGTGCGCGCCCGCCTCGTGGGCCAGGGCGGCGATCGCCGGCAGGTCGGGGCGGACACCGGTGAGGTTGGAGGACGCGGTGACGGCGACCAGGCGGGTACGGGCGGACAGGTGCGCCGCGATGTGCTCGGGGCGCAGCGCGCCCGTGGCCGCGTCGAACTCGGCCCACCGCACGGTCGCGCCGGCCGCCTCGGCGGCCTGGACCCAGGGCCGGATGTTGGAGTCGTGGTCGAGCGTGCTGACGACGACCTCGTCGCCGGGGCGCCAGGCCCTGGCCAGGGTCCGGGACAGGTCGTAGGCGAGCTGGGTCGCGCTGCGGCCGAAGACGACGGTGCCGGGCGTCGTGCCGAGGAAGTCGGCGAGGGCCGCGCGGGCCCCGCTCACGACGCGCTCCGCGTTGCGCTCGCCCTCGGTGGTCCCGCCGCGGTTCGCCAGCGGGCCGGTCAGGGTCGCGACGACGGCGTCGATGACCGGTTGCGGGGTCTGGGTGCCGCCGGGCGAGTCGAAGCGGGCGGAGCCGGAGGTGAGGGCGGGGATCCGTGCGCGGATCGCGGCGACGTCGAAGGGCATGACTCGACTCCTGGCTCGGGGGCGCGGTGGGGCGCCGGGCAGGCGCACGGGTGGCGCCTGCCCGGAGCGGTCCGGTTCAGCCGAACTCTCGCACGAGGCCGTACAGAAAGTCCCGCTGCCCCCGTCAGCGGACACCGCTGGCCCGTCGCCTCGGGCGGGCCGGACCTCAGCCGGACAGGACCGCCGTGGCCTCGATCTCGACGAGGTGGTCGGGAACGTCCAGGGTCACGACGCCGATCAGGGTGGCCGGAGGCGCCGTGGTGATCCCCAGCTTCTCGGTGGCCCGGGAGATGCCCTCCAGGAGCGTGGGCATCTTGTCGGCCGTCCAGTCGACCGCGTAGAAGGTCAGTCGCGCCACGTCGTCGAAGGAACCGCCCGCTGCGGCGAGGGCCGTGGCGACGTTGCGGTAGCACTGTTCGACCTGGGCGGCCAGGTCGCCCTCGCCGACCGTGGCGCCGTTCTCGTCCCAGGAGACCTGTCCGGAGACGAAGACGAGGCGTGTTCCGGAGGCGATGGCCACCTGGCGGTAGACGTCGGTCTCGGGCAGTCCCTGGGGGTTGAGCAGAGTGATCGGCATGGTTCGCACTTTCTCCCGTTTTGTTGCGGTCACTTGTGGTTCCTCAGTAACCGTAGGAGAGCGGTCCACAGCGGGGAAGAACGCACTTTTCCGTGACTGAGGAACCTTTTGGTGACCCAGCAGGCAGGGCCGGAGTCCGCCGGAGGAATCCGCTCCGCCGGGAGCGCCCGATCAGGCTTCTGACGTGCCCCTGTCTGTCGGCTGTGCATGCCGTTAGCATGTTCGAACTCGTGATGATCACCCGGATCGTCCGCTCTTCACCGGAAATTCGCGCCATCCCGCACAACACGTGAAGTTCTGCCCTTTGTGCCCTAAATCCACTACCGAGTCGGACAGTTGAAGACCACACCACGAATACCCCAGCAGCGTCAGTCCGGATCCGCGTCCGCCACGTGGCGTCAGCCGCGCACGGTGCTGTGGGCCACGGCGGGGGCGGCGACCCTCGCGTTCCTCGTCGCGCTGGAATTCGCGGCGCGCCACTACGGCCAGCCGGGCCCGATCTCCACCGAGGCGAGCGAGGTGATCTTCGCCCCGCACTCCGGGCCGCTGCTGTACGCCGGCCTGGCGCTGACGATGGTGGTGCTCACCTGGCGGCAGCGGCTGATCGCCGCCGCCACGGCGATCGGCATCGACATCGTCTTCCTGCTGGTGCGGATAGCCGTCGGCGCCGACCTGACCTTCGGCAACGGCGCACTGTGGGTGGTGGTGGCCATCGCGGTCATCGCCGTCACCCGGCACACCGGGGCGGAACGGATCCTGCTGCTCAAGGGCGTCGGGCTCGGCCTGCTCCTGGTGGTCGGCCACAAGACGGGTGACACCTGGCTGCTGATCACGTCGAAGACCCGCCCCGACGTGCTCGACCCGTACGTCGCCACCGCCGATCACGCGCTGGGCAACCCGTCCTGGCTCGTCGGCCGGGCCATGGAGGCCACCGGCCCCGTCAGCGGCCACGTCCTGAGCGTCGTCTACGGCCAGCTCCCGCTGGCGGCCGCGCTCGTCGGCCTCTACCAGCTGCGCCACGTGGCGGCCGAGCGCCGGTTCCCCGCCCACCACCTGGTGCGCACGTTCCTGGTCATCGGCCTGCTCGGACCGGCCATCTACATGATCTTCCCGGTGGTCGGACCGGTCTACGCGTACGGGGCCGAGGGCGCCCAGTGGGCAGCGGCCAACGTGTGGCCCGACGCGCTGCCGCGGATCGGCACCCCGCACCCGATCCCGTTCGACCAGCTCACCCCGCGCAACTGCATGCCGAGTCTGCACACGGCGTGGGCCACGACCCTGTTCATCCACTCCCGCCACGGCTCACGGCTGATGCGGTACGCGGGCACCTTCTGGCTGGTCGCCACGCTCACCGCGACCCTGGGCTTCGGCTACCACTACGGCGTGGACCTCGTCGCGGGCGTGGTGTTCGCGCTCACCATCGAGGCCGGCATGCGCTCCGTGTCCCGCGGCTGGGACCGTTCGGGCGTCCGCCTCGTCGCCTACGGATCGGTCGTGTTCACCGCGCTGATCGTGGCGTACCGCTACCTGCCGGTGCAGATGGCCGCGCACCCGTGGCTGTTCGGACCGCTCATGCTGCTGCTCATGGGCTCCGTCATCCACCTCTACGTGCGCACCACCAAGCAGTGGGAGCCGAAGCCGGAGCCGACACCGCAGCCGGACGCGCAGCCCGCGGGGCCCCAACCGGAACCCGTGTGAGGCAGGATCCCTACCGGAAGCGGCACGAGGCACTTCGGTGAGGGAAAGGGTGGGTGCGGATGGCCGAGCAGGTCCTGCGGCCTCATCAGGTCGAGGCGGTCGACGCGATCCTGCGCTCCTTGCAGGCACCCGCGGACGGACGGCTGCCGGCGGACGGACTGCGCGCCCAGTGCATCGCGGCCACCGGCTCCGGCAAGACGCTCGTGGCGAGCGCCGCCGCCCGGCGCCTCGGGGCGCACCGGGTGCTGGTGCTCGTCCCCACCCTCGACCTGCTCGTGCAGACCGCGACCGCGTGGCGGCGCGACGGCGGGCGGACCGGGGCGATGGTCGGGGTGTGTTCGCTGCGCGCCGAGGAGTCGGAGGGCGTGCCGTGCAGCACCGACCCCGCGGAACTCGTGGAGTGGCTGCGGGACCTGGACACGGTGACCGTGTTCGCGACGTACGCGTCGGTCGGCCAGGGCGTCCTGCAGCGCGCGCACCTGGCCGGCCTCGCGGCCTGGGACCTCATGGTGGTCGACGAGGCGCACCGGACGAGCGGTGACGGCCTCAAGCCGTGGGCCGCGGTGCACGACCAGCAGCTGCTGCCCGCGGCACGCCGGCTGTACATGACGGCGACGCCCCGCGTGTGGGAGGCCGCCGACGGCCGTCGGGCGCCGCGGCTCGTGGCGAGCATGAGCGAGGACTCCCCCGTCTTCGGCCCCGTGGCCTACCGGCTGTCGCTGTCCGAGGCCGTGAGCCGGGGCCTGGTGGCGCCCTATCAGGTGGTCTGCGTCGACATCCGCGGCCCCGAGCACGGGCGGCGGGCCTCACTCGGGACGGGCGTCGAGGAAATCCGCGGCGCCCGGCTGGCGGCGCTGCAGACAGGAGTGCTCACCGCGGCCGCGCAGGAGAACCTCCGCCGACTGCTCACCTTCCACACCCGGGTGGCCGAGGCGGAGGCGATGGCCGAGGGCATCGGCGAGGTCGCCGCACGGCTGTGGCAGCGGGACCCGGCCGTGTATCCGCACCCCGGGCGGGTGTGGGCGAGCTGGCTGTACGGCGAGCATCCGCCGGTGCACCGGCGCGCGGTCCTCGACGCGTTCGCGTCCGACGTCATCGAGCCCCGGTCCGACGAGGGCGTTGCACCCGAGCCGGTGCCGGCCGCGCTGCGCGTCCTGAGCTCCGTGAAGGTGCTCGGCGAAGGCGTCGACACGGCCTACTGCGACTCCGTCGCCTTCTGTGACGTCCGCGGGTCGATGGTCGACATCGTGCAGATGGTCGGCCGGGCACTGCGGGTGCGGCCCGGCGACGGGAAGCTCGCCTCGCTCGTGGTCCCGGTGTTCCTCGGCCGGGACGAGGACCCCGACGACATGCTCACCTCCCCCGCCTACGGCGCCCTGACCAAGGTCCTGGAGGCGCTGCGCGCGCACGACGCCGAGACGATCGAGGCGCTCGCCGACTCCCGTCCCCGCAGTGGGCCTGACCGGGCCGCCGAGCCGCAGCCCGAGGGGAAGGAGGAGGGCGACGACGGCGGGCCGGTCACCGTGATGAGCGCTCCCGCGCGCGAGCTGCTGAAGTTCTCGGCACCGCGCGACCCCGCACAACTGGCCCGCTTCATGCGGCTGCGCGTGATCCAGCCGGAGGGCGCGTACTGGCGGCGCGGGATCGAGGCCTGCGCCCGGTACGCGAAGGAGACCGGGACCGGGCAGCTGCGCGTGCCGTACGACTTCGTGACGCCCGACGACTGGAGCCCGGCCGGTTTCCCGCTGGGCACCTGGCTGGCCGACCAGCGCAGGCACCACAAGGCGGGCCGCCTGGACGCCGGCCGGGTCGCCGAGCTGAACGCGCAGGGCATGGTCTGGTCGCACCACGACGTGTCCTTCGACGAGGGCCTCACCGCGGCCCGCTCCTGGGCCGCCGAGCACGGTCACTTCCTGCCGCCCGCCACCGCCGTGTGGAACGGCTACCCGGTCGGGACGTGGGCGAAGAACCAGCGGGCCGCCGCGAAGGCCACCGGGGCCGGGGCCGCGGCGCTCACCCCGGCGCGCCGGAAGGCGCTGGAGGACGTCGACCCCGGCTGGTGCCCGGTCTGGGACGTGGGCTGGCAGCGTGCCTTCCGGCTGCTGCAGGCGCATGTGCGCGCCGGTGGCGGTGTCCCCGGCGCGGCCGGTGAACTCGTCGTGCAGGGCGAGGACCTGGGGCGCTGGGTCCGGGCGCAGCGGCACGCCCTCGACCAGCTGCTGCCCGCCCAGCGGTGGCTGCTCGTGCACGCCGTCGGGCTCGACCCCGCCGCCGCGGACGAGCGGCCCGGCCGGCTCAGCCAGGACGACAAGTGGGCGCTCAACCTGCGGGCCGCCCGCCGCTTCCACGCGCGCGAGGGCCATCTGAACGTGCCCCGCAAGCACACCGAGGTCCTCGAAGGCGAGGGGCTCGAAGGTGAGGGGGACGGCGCCACGGAGGTCAAGCTCGGCCTGTGGATCGCCAACGCGCGCCGGCGTGCGGAGAAACTGACACCGCGGCGGCGGGCCGACCTGGAGGAGATCGGCATGCGCTGGTGACACGGCCGGGAACGCCGGCGCCGCACCGATGAGTTCCCTGCCCCCGGGGAGTCAGCACTTCAGACACCACGCCCGACATCCGGAGGCACCATGTCCGCCAACCCGAAGTCCCTGCCACCCGTCGTCGACGCCGCCACCTGGGAGAAGGAGCTGGCCGCGCTCCGCGTCCGGGAGAAGGCCGCCACCCGTGAGCTGGACGCCGTCGCCGCCCAGCGCCGTCGGCTGCCCATGGTCGAGATGCCCGACTACGTGCTGGAGGGCGAGGACGGCCCGGTCCGGCTCGCCGAGATCTTCGGCGAGCACCCGCAGCTGATCGTCTACAGCCACATGTGGCACGACGGCGCGGAGTGGCAGTGCGGCGGCTGCACCGGCTTCACCTCCCAGTTCACCCGGCTCGCGGGCCTGGAGAAGTTCGACGCCCGGTTCGTGATCGTCACCCAGGGCCCCATCGACCAGGCGCTCGCGTACAAGCGCAAGGTCGGCAACACCATGACCTGGTACTCCACCGCGAACAGCTCCTTCGGCAGCGACGTCGGCGCCCCGCCGAACGCCGGGTTCGCGGTCAACGTGTTCCTGCGCGACGGCGACACCGTGTACCGGACCTGGCACACGGACGGCCGGGGCACCGAGCAGCTGAGCTACCTGTTCGGCCTGGTCGACCTGTTGCCGTACGGCCGCCAGGAGGTGTGGCAGGACTCCCCCGAGGGCTGGCCGCAGCAGCCGACGTACAGCCGGTGGGCCGGCCCGCAGGAGATCGCGGCGGCCTACGGCGAGGGCAGCTGACTCCGCCGCCCGGCCCCGGTCAGGCGCGGCGGGCCGCCCACACCGAGCGCTCGGTGCGCACGCCCAGGTCGGGGCGGCGCAGGATGCTGTCCGGGCCCTCGGTGTCGAGGAGCCGGTCGAGCGCGGCCAGGTCCTCGGCCGGCAGCGTGTCCGCGACGCCGCCGCGCAAGCGGCGCAGGCTCGCCAGGGCGTAGCGGCCCACGGCTCCGGCGGGCGGGGCGTCGATGTCGACGGTGACCGTGCGTTCGCCCGCGACGGCGAACCCGGCGCCCGTCAGCTTGGCGCCCCAGTCGGCGCCCCGGTGCGGGACCTGCTCGGCGTGGTGCCGGTCGAGCGCGGCGTGGCAGCGCTCCTCGAGCCCCGGCGCCTCGGCCGGGGCGTCCTCGGGCAGGAACCGCGGGAAGCCGGCCAGCTCGACGACGGCGAACAGGCCGCCCGGCGCCAGCAGTTCACGGACCTGGCGCAGGGTGCGGTCCGGGTCGGCCATGTGGTGCATCGAGGCCGACGCCCAGATCAGGTCCGGGCTGCCCAGGTCGGGCCAGTCCCGCGCGTCGAGGTCGGCCCGGACGAGGCGCACCCGGTCGGCCACGCCGGCCTCGGCCGCCTTCTCCCGCAGCCGGTGCAGATGGGCGTCCGAGGAGTCGACCGCGGTCACCTCGGCCCCGGGGAAGCGGTCGAGCAGGGCGAGGGTGCCCGCCCCGGTGCCGCAGCCCAGGTCCACGACGTGGCGGGGGCTCGTCGTGAGGGGCAGCCACCCGGTGATGGCGGCGGTGTGTTCGGCGAGCACCTCCGCGTCGAGGTCGAGGACCTCGGAGTGGTCGTCCTCGGCGTGGCTGTGCGTGGGGTGAGCTGAGAGGTGGTTCATGCCCGTCACGCTACGGCCGGCCATGCGCATGAGGCATCAGTGCTTTCGCGATACGCAAGAAGATGGGCCGCCGCACGGCGGATCGCGCAAACCCTCACGGCGCGGGGCGGTCCGCCCTGGCCTCGGCCTCGGTTCGCTGGTGGCCACGGCGGGCGTCGCGGTCGAAGATGCCGAGGACCTCGCAGGGGCCGCCCTCCGCGCCGATGGCGTGCGGCAGCATCGTGGGGAACTCGGCGGCCTGGTTGGTCTCGATGCGGAAGCGCCGGTTGCCCAGGAACAGGACGGCGGTGCCGGACAGGACGACGAGCCATTCGCGGCCCGGGTGGGCGCGCATCCGGGAGGGGTTGTCCGGCGGCGGGTCGGTCATGCGCTGGCGGATGACGGTCATGCCCGGCACCGCCTTGAGCGGCCAGCTCATCCGGCTGTGCGCCGCGTCGATGATCGGGCTGGAGACGACGTCGTCCGTCGCGGTCTCGACCAGCTGGTCCAGGGTGGTGTCCAGGGCGCGGGCGAGGGTGACGAGCTGGTCGAGGGCAAGCCGCCGCTGCCCGTTCTCGATGCGGGACAGCGTGGACTGACTGACCTTCGCCCGTCCGGCCAGCTCCTCCAGGGACCAGCCCTGGGCCACGCGCAGGGCACGGATCCGCTTGCGTACGAGACTGTCCAGCTCACCGGCTTCTTGCGTCATGAGCCGCATCGTATGCCCGTGCCGCAAGGCGTGCGCGGCGCCGACCGCCCGCCCGGATCAGAAACCCGGCGCGCCCGCGGCCCGGGAACGCCGCCGCGACAGCACCGCGATCGTCGTCCCGATGCCCGTCACCAGCAGCCCGACGCCGCCGAAGATCAGCGGCAGCAACCACTGCGAGACGAACCCCTCGACCTGCGCGTCCTTGGGGGAATCCGCCCGGTACAGCACCTCGACCCGCTCCCCCACCTCGTACGACGGCGGATTGGAACCGGTCGACTCGCGGAACGACCTCGACTCGCCGTCGGCCGACGTGAACTCGACGACGGGGTGCGCCACCGGCCCGTTGTCCGACCGCGACTTGCGGTAGCCGCCGCTGTGGCCGCCCGACTCCCAGTCCAGCGCCACCACGGTGCCGTCGGCGCGCTCGGCGCTCGTCAGGAAGGAGATCGACCGCCCCGCCATGACCAGTCCGATCACCAGGAACAGCCCTCCGAAGGCGATCACCCCGAACGTGATCCACCATCCGGCGCCCCGCCCACCCGTTCGCACCCGCACGACGTCCCTCTCCTTCGCCCGGCACCCTGCCCGGAGTCGGAGGAACGCTATCCCAGGTTCCGGCCACGGCCCGCCCGCACCCGAAGGTGACCATGTGTGACGCTCGGCGACCCGACAGTGCATCCACATTCATGTCGATCCTGTGCAACTTTGCAGACGGCGCCATGGAACCCGGACGAGGCCGCCCATCTCGCTCCGGGGCAGCCACCGGCCCCGTGATAGCACAGGGTGACCAAGATCGAAGGGGCTGCCAGTCATGGGTATCTTCAGCCGTCGCCAGAGCGCGACACTCGAACCGGCACCGGTCGCCGGTCCCGCCGTGCCGCCCGCGCCCACCGGGGCGGCCCCGCTCGACCCTGCGCTGCGCGCACTGACCGGGGAGTGGACCATCGACCGGCCGCACAGCCGCATCGGGTTCTCGGTGCGGCACGCCATGGTCACCACCGTCCGGGGCGCCTTCACGGACTACGACAGCACGCT
The DNA here is from genome assembly GCF_030766975.1 of Streptomyces sp. KL116D. Lineage (NCBI taxonomy): Bacteria > Bacillati > Actinomycetota > Actinomycetes > Kitasatosporales > Streptomycetaceae > Streptomyces > Streptomyces sp. KL116D. The sequence continues at coordinate 52,745 of NZ_JASERH010000061.1, forward strand.
CTACTTCGACGGCGCCCGGCCGTCGCAGTCGCGGGCCGAGCTCGCCATCCGGATCGACAGCGTCGACACCGGCGTCGAGCAGCGCGACGCCCACCTCGTCGGCCGGGACTTCTTCGACGCGCGCCGCTGGCCCCAGATGGTGTTCCGCAGCACGTCCACCGTCCACGAGGGCGGCGAGAGCTTCCGGATGGCCGGAGAGCTGACGATCCGTGACGTGACGCGCCCCGTCGAGCTCCAGCTCGACTACCTCGGGTCGGTCATGGACCCCTTCGGCTTCGAGCGGGCGGGCTTCGACGGCACCACCACGATCGACCGCACGGAGTGGGGCCTCGTCTACAACCAGCGCCTCAAGACGGGCGGCACCATGGTCAGCGAGAAGATCCGGCTCCAGCTCGACATCTCCGCGGTCCGGGCCGGCGCCACCGCCGCCGTGTAGCGCCTGCGGCGTGACCGGATCGGTCCGGCCCCGGACCCGATGGTGCCTGTCGGAGCCGGGGCCGCCACCGGCAGGGTGGAGCCATGAACCGAGCACTGATCGTCATCGACGTCCAGGAATCCTTCCGCGCCCGCCCGCTGTGGGCGACCGTCTCCGACCCGAAGATCGCCGACAAGGTGAACCGCCTGGTGCGGCTGGCCCGCGCGGCCGGAGACCTCGTCGTGTGGGTGCTGCACTGCGAGCCGGGGAGCGGCGGCGCCTTCGATCCGGCGCTCGGCCACGTCCGGCTGATGGAGGAGCTGACCCCGGCGGCATCGGACCCGGTCGTCCGCAAGACGTCCCACAACGCCTTCACCACCACGAACCTGCAGCAGCTGCTGACCGAGCGGGGCGTGCGCGAGCTGACCGTGTGCGGGATCCGCACGGAGCAGTGCGTGGAGACGACCACCCGGGTCGCCAGTGACCTCGGCTATCAGGTGACCTTCGTCGTCGACGCCACCGCCACCAACCCGATCCCGCACCGCGACGCCCCGGCCGACCTGAGCGTCGACGAGCTGCTCGCCGACCCCCGCACCCTCGGCGCCCAGGAGATCATCCGGCGCACCGAGTACGCGCTCGCCGGACGCTTCGCCACCATCGCCACCGTCGCGGAGCTGGAAGCCGCGCAGGGCGACCCGGCATGATGACCGGATCGTGAGCCGCATCGTCTTCTTCCTGGTTCCCGGAGTCCATCTGCTGGACCTGGCCGGCCCCGCGCAGGTCTTCTCCACGGCGGCGGACTTCGGGCACCCCTACACGCTCGCCTACGTCGCCGAACGGTCGCAGGTCCGCACGGCGCAGGGGCTGCCGCTCGTGGCGGACCTCGACTGGCCGGAGCTGGGGCCCGAGGACCTGATCGTGGTGCCGGGCTGGCGGTCGACCGCCCTCGCGGACAGTCCCGCGATCGGGGCCGACAGCCTGCGGGTCCTGGCCGACCACCACGCCCGGGGCGGCACGGTGGCCAGTGTGTGTGCCGCGGCCGAGGCGCTGGGCCGGGCCGGGCTGCTCGACGGCCGGCGCTGCACCACCCACCACGACGTCCAGGACGAGCTGGCCCGCCGCCATCCGCGGGCGACGGTCGTCCGCGACGTGCTGTACACCTCGGACGACCGGGTGGTGACCTCGGCGGGGATCGCCAGCGGCATCGATCTGGCGCTGCACCTGGTGGCCGTGCGGCACGGCCCGGCCGCCGCGGCCCGGGTCGCCCGGGACATGGTCGTGTACGCGCGGCGCAACGGCCACGAGGCGCAGGCCAGCACCATGCTGCGGCACCGCTCGCACCTCGACGACACCGTGCACCGGGCCCAGGACCTGCTCGACGCGCGCTATGCCGAACCGCTGCCGCTGCCGGCCCTGGCCTCGGCGGTGGGCGTCAGCGAACGCACCCTCACCCGGCTGTTCGGCCGCGCCACCGGCGGGCTCACCCCGCTCCGCTATCAGCAGGCGCTGCGTCTGGAGCGGGCCGAGCACCTCATCAGCCATGGCGCGACGGTCGAGGGAGCGGCTCGCGCGGTCGGCTTCGACGACGCCCGGATGCTGCGCCGTCTGCGCTCCCGCGCGAGCCTCGTCGGCCGGGGAGACAGGCCCTAGCCGATGGCCTCCTCGCGCGGCGCCGCCGTCGTGCGCACCGACCGCTCCAGGACGGCGTAGGCGATCACGGCCACGACGAGACCGGTGACCGCGTCCGACAGCTGCGGCGCCCACCAGTGGGCGGCGCCCGCGGCGGCGGCGCCGACCGCCCACGCCACGAAGGCCGTGGGGCGGACCGCCACGGTGGGCCGGGCGTCCATGGCGCCGCGACCGCCCCGCGCGAAGAACTGGTCGGCGATCAGCACACCGCCGAGCGGCGGCACGAAGACGCTGAGGATGACCAGCCAGTCCAGGAAGTGGTTCCACACGCCGGCGAGCGCGGCGACCGTGCCGATGAGACCGAGCACGATCGTCATCAGCCGCATCGTCGTGCCCGTCAGGTGCGACCAGCCGAGCGCGCCGTTGTAGAGGCAATGGCTGCACACCGACCCGAGGTTGACGAAGACGAAGACGGCCGCGATCACGTTCAGGATCCCGGAGTGCTCGCCGGTCAGGATCGGCAGGAAGTCGCCGCCCGCGGTGCCCGCGGACGCGATGGCGCCCGCCGCGACGACCAGACCGCCGGTGATCTGGGCGACGAGGCTCGCCACCGGGAAGGCGCTGATGGTGGCGAGGACGGCCTGGCGGCCGTTCTTGGACCAGCGGGTGAAGTCGGCGGTCATCGTGCCGGAGTCGGCGAACGTCGCCATGATCGTCGACACCGCCGCGCCGAAGGTCAGCGTGGAGGCGCCGCCGACCCCCTCGTACGAGAAGACGGCGCCCATGTCGTGGTCGCGGGCCACGAGGACCAGCGCGATGACGCCCGCGACGATGAACAGCGGGGCGGCGACCGCGCCCAGCCAGGACAGTGCTCTGATGCCCAGGTAGGTCAGGGCTATGAAGCCGAGGCCCGCCAGGACGGTGACGAGCTGTTCGTGCCAGCCGAACGACGAGTGCAGCGTCGCGCCGGTGGCACCGGTGTTGAACGCGAACCAGCCGACCACGATCGTGGCCAGGAACGCGGAGGCCACGATGTAGCCGCCGCGGCCGAAGGTGCGCGAGGCCTGCAGCGAGAAGCTCTCGCCGGTGGAGCCCGCGCGGTGGCTGAGGATGCCCACGTACAGGAGCATCACGAGGTTGGCCACGAGGATGGCCGCGAGCCCACGCCAGAAGCCCAGCATGGCGACGACCACGCCGCCGGGGATGGCGTTGGTCAGGATCATCGGGAACCCGAACCAGACGGCCGAGACCGTCAGGAGCGACTTCCGGCGGTCGGCCGGTACCGGGCTGTGCTCGAACTCGTCGTCGAGTTCCCGGTCCGCGGACGTGACCGTGTCCGCGGCGGATTGCTGTGTGTTCATCGTCTGTGGGCTTCCGGGTGGGCGCTCGCGCGCATCAGGAGGAGGAGCCGCCGAAGGCGTCGGCGAGAGCGGTGGCGGCCTTGGTGAACGCCTCGGCCGGCGGGTGCGTGATGCCCGCGCCGATCATGCCGATGCCCGCTTCCTTGTGGGCGATGGCGGTGTTGATGACCGGCAGGATCCCGGTGTCGATGACCTTGCGGACGTCGATGCCGGTGGGCAGGCCCTGGAAGTCGAGGGCCGGGATGGTGACGTTCGGGTTCTGCGCGGTGGTGATCTCACCCATGTCGCGGGTGTAGCCCATGGCCTCGGCCACGGTGCCGCCGACTAGGGCGACGATGGCGGGCGCCGCCGACATGGCGAAGCCGCCGAAGCCGTACGTCTCCGTGATCGCGGAGTCGCCGATGTCGAGGCCGGAGTCCTCGGGCTTGTAGCCGGCGAACATCGGGCCGACGACCTGCTGCGCGGGACCGGTGAACCACTGGCCGGGCAGACCGGCGACGCGGATGCCGAACTCGACGCCGTTGCGGGCCATGGTCGTGACGATCGTGGAGTTCTCCACGCCGTTGGCGGCGTCGAGCGCGGCCTTGGCCACCGCCATCCAGGTCGGTCCCGAGAAGTAGTCGGAGGACGCGACGAAGTCGAAGACCTCCTTCTTCTGCTCGGTCGTGAACGACGACTGGAGCAGGCCGGGCGCGAGGGCCTGGAAGAGGAGGAGGGTGCCGGCGCCGTTGCGGTTGTGGCACTCGTCGCCCATGTGGATGGCCTGCGAGAGCAGCAGGCGCAGGTCGACGGGGCCGGTGAGCTCGACGGCCTCCTTGAGCATCGGGCCGAAGACGTCCCGCATCCAGATCAGGCGGTCGACGACGCTCTGGTCGTTGGCGCCCATCCGCAGGATCTTCGCCATCTGCTCGGACAGGTTGGTGTACGCGATGTTGCCGTGGGTCTCGTTCCTGACGATGTGCACGTACATCGACGCGGAGGTGACACCGGCCATGGAGCCGACGGAGTCCGCCTCGTGGCAGGGCTTGAAGGTGATGCGGCCGGAGGCGGCGACCTCGGCGGCCTCGTCGAGGTCCTTGGCGAGGCCCTCGAAGACGAGCGCGCCGGTGACGGCGCCCTTCATCGGGCCGTTCATCCGGTCCCAGGTGATGGGCGGGCCGGAGTGCAGGATCGTGGTGGCGGTCATGCCGGGGACGACGTCCAGGGCGCGGCCGAAGCCGATGAGCATCGGGCGGGCGGCCATGATGCGCTCGACGGCCTCGGCGTTGGCGGCCTCGATCGTCGCGGCGAGGCCGGGCTCGTCCAGGACGTCGAGGGCGCGGGCGGCCTCGGGGTTGCCGCCGCCGGGCGGGGTCCAGTCGAGGGTGGAGACCTGGGCGTGCTGGGCCTTGAGGTCGGCGTCGAACATGGCGAGGCCGACGTTGACGACGCTCAGGTCGCTGCCGAACAGGGCGGCGGCAGGGGTGAGTTCGGGTTGCTGCGACGTGCTCATGCCTGTGCCTTCTTCGCGATCTCACGGGCGAACTGGCCCGTCTCGGTGGAGCTGAGGGTGACGGTGACGCCGGCGGCGCGCAGGGCGTCGCTCTGGGCGGCGACCGACGGGGAGTCGAGGTCGGTGCCCAGGACGTAGGCGACGACCTCCAGGTGGCGGCCCGCGTCCGCGGCGATCCGCTGGGCCTCCTGGATGGCGGGCAGCGTGGTGCCGACCGGGTCCTCGTGGGAGCCGAAGCCGAGGACGAAGTCCATGACGAGGGCGGCGACCTCGGAGTCCTTGGCCTCCTCGACGATGCGCTCGATGCGCAGGGCCGGGTCGATCATCGGGTGCGGGCGGCCGTTGGTGAAGTCGTCGTCGCCGAAGTCGAGGAAGGTGTGGCCGCGCGAGGCGGAGCCGGCCGGGAGGCGGAAGTCGGCGTTCTTCTGGATGTTGGACCAGACGTCGAGGCCGGCGTCGCGCACGGCGTACATGGTCTCGTCGCAGAGGGTGCCGCCGCAGAACAGGCCGCGGACGTACTTCTGGCCCTCGGCGAGGGAGGCGACGACGGTCGCGGCGGCGGCCTCGGCGTCGAAGTCGTCGGCGGAGTCCTGGGCGACGCCCGCGAGCTCGACGGCCGTGCGGGCGGCCTGGAGGCTGCCCGCGGCGAAGTGGCCGCCGGCGGCGGTGACCGCTTCCTCGGAGCCGTCGATGAACCAGACGACGACGGGCTTGCCCGCGGCGGCGACCTCGGCGAGGACCTTCTTCTCGACGGAGGGGGCCGGCGGCTTGGAGACGAGGACGATCACGTCGGTGGCCGGGTCGGCGGCGAGGGCGCGGATGCCGTCGACCATCATGATGCCGCCGACCTGCTCGGACAGGTCGCGGCCGCCGGTGCCGATGAGCTGCGAGATGCCGCCGCCGAGCGCATGGACGCGGACGGACACCTCCTGCGAGCCGGTGCCGGAGGCGGCGACGATGCCGACGTTGCCGGGGCGGACCTTGTTGCCGAAGCAGAGGGCGACGTTGTTGATGATCGCGGTGCCGCAGTCCGGGCCCATCATGAACAGGCCCTTGTCGTGGGCGAGTTGCTTGAGGGCGACCTCGTCCTCGACGGCGACGTTGTCGCTGAACATCATCACGTGCAGGCCGCTGTCGAGGGCCTTGCGGGCCTCGCGGGCGGCATAGGCGCCGTTGACGGCGATGACGGCGAGGTTCGCGCCGTCGATGCCCTCGGCGGCGGAGGCGATGGTCCGGTAGGTGACCTCGCCGCCACCGGCGGAGGCGGGCGCCTTGCGGGTGAGGAGGTCCTCGATCCCGGCGAGCAGCGCCTGGGTGTCGGCGCCGTCCTCGGCCACCAGGACGATCATGAGGTCGCCGCTCTCGGCGGCCCTCAACTCGTCGGTGAGCAGGCCCAGGTTGTCCAGGACCCCCTTGTTCATCTCGGTGCCCATGGCGGTGAACGCCTGGTCGACCCCGTCCAGGGCATTGGCCTTGGTGGAGACGGACATCAGGGACACGGAGTCGTAGTACGTGTTCTTCCGTACGACGGCTGTGGTGGTACTCACAGCGAACCTCGCAGTTCTTCTTCCAGGTGGAGCCCGGCTATGAGGCCGGACAGGGTGTCGCTGCCCGAGGTGTGGCCGATGGCCAGCAGTTCCCGGACAGGAGCGTTCAGCTCCTGCGGGTGTCGGCCGTGGGCCAACTCCCGCAGTACGTCGATGAGTTCGTGGCGCACGCGGGCGTCGGCCGCCTCGGCGAGCGTCGCGTGGGAGAGGTCGGTGGTGCGTCCTGGATGCTCGGCCAGTACGGCCTTCAGGGCGGGGACGAAGCCGGTGAGCGCGCTGCCGGGGAGCGCGGCGAGCACGGCGACGCCGGTGAGGAAGTCGTCGCCCGCGGGGGTGAGTCCGGGGCCGAGGCCGAGCAGCGCGAGGATGCCGCGCCGGATCCCGGCGTCGCGTCCGTCGCGCACCGCGGCGACGAGCGTCGCCCGTCCCTCGTCGAGCGCCCGGGCGACGGCGGTCTCCATCGGTCCCGCGCAGGGGGTCGCGCCGAGCATGCCCCCGCGGGGGCCGTACGTGCGGTTCAGCCGGTCGAGGTGGTCGGCGGCGGCCGCGAGGGCGCCGGGGGCGAGGTGGGCGAGGGAGGGCGGCCGGGCGCGCCAGCGCCGGGCGTCGGCCGTCGTCAGCCGCAGGGTCCGGTGCGGGAGCTCGATGCGGAGATTCCCGGTTGCGAAGGTCACGCGCTGCCCAGGGGTCAGCTCCAGGTCCGTCCAGTCGGTGACGTCGACGACCAGCGTCCTGGGGGCGTCGCCCGCGTCCCGGGCGGCGAGCGCGATCAGTGCGCCCTGCGGGGTGAGCAGGTTCACGACCCGCGTGAAGACGGAGTGGACGGTGCCGTGCCCGGTGAACGCGTGCAGCCGGTCGAGGAGTTCCGCGTCACCGGACTCCACGCGCGCCGTGCGCGTTGCGCCGGACCCGCCGGATGCTGCCTGGCCCATCCTCGTACCCCTCCTCACCGCGGTCCGTCGCGGCACGCGCTCGCTCGACGGTGCCCCTTCCGGATCACCCACATTGGTATACCATCCTGCTTCTCGTATCCGAACACAAGTGCCGAACAGCAGCAGTAAGGGACCAACACATGCGCATCGTCGTAGCCCTCGGAGGCAACGCCCTCGCCCGCCGCGGAGAGCCCATGACCGCCGACCACCTGCGCACCAACGTCCGGGGCGCCTGCCAGGCGCTGGCCGGTCTGGCCCGCGAGCACGAGGTCGTCATCACGCACGGCAACGGGCCCCAGGTCGGCCTGCTGGCGCTGCAGAACCTCGCCTACCAGGACGTGGCGGCCTACCCGCTGGACATCCTGGGCGCGGAGACGCAGGGCATGATCGGCTACGTCATCCAGCAGGAGCTCTCCAACGCCCTGGTCGGCGAGCGCGAGGTCGCCGCCATCGTCACGACCACCGAGGTCGACGAGTCGGACCCGGCCTTCGAGCGGCCCACCAAGCTGATCGGCCCGACATACTCGGCGCAGGACGCCGCCGAGGCCGCGGCCGAGTACCGCTGGACGATCGCCAAGGACGGCGGCGCCTTCCGCCGCGTCGTGCCGTCCCCGCACCCGCTGCGCATCATGCAGGCGCCGCTGGTCAGCACCCTGCTCGACAACGGCACCCTGGTGGTCTGCGTGGGCGGCGGCGGCGTCCCCGTGCGCACCGACTCCAAGGGCCGCCAGATCGGCATGCAGGCCGTCGTCGACAAGGACGCCGCGAGCGCCGCGCTCACCGCGGACCTCGGCGCGGACATGCTGATCATGCTCACCGACGGCGACTTCGTCAGCGAGAACTGGGGCACCCCCGAGCAGCGCGACATCCTCACCGCCTCCCCCGAGGGCCTGTCCACCATGAAGTTCGCCGAGGGCTCGATGCAGCCCAAGGTCGAGGCCGCGGTCCGCGTCGCCGAGGCCGGCGGCCGGGCGCTGATCGGCCCGCTGGACCGGCTCGACGACCTGCTGGCGCGCAAGGTCGGCACGGAGATCCGCTCGGACGTCGAGGGCGGGGTCGTCTTCGTCGGCAAGTGAGGCACCGGCCGCCGGACAGGAGACGAAACTCACGCGGTATACCATTTGCCGTCCCGTCGACTCCTGCCCCGCCGCGCCCCGCACCGGGCGCGGCGCCACCGGAGCACCACAGCAGAGGAGCAGCCCGTGCCGCGGCAGACACCGCTGGACGCACCCCCGTCGCCCGCCCCCGGCCGGACGGGCCCGCTCGCCTCGCTGCGCGAGAACCCGGGGTTCCGCGCCCTGTGGGTGTCCAACGTGTTCTTCTTCGGCGGCGCGTGGATCCAGACGATGGTGCTGGGCTGGATCGTCTTCGAGACGACCCGCTCGGAGCTGCACCTCGCGGTCTTCACGGCGGTGCGGCTCGCCCCGATGCTCCTCGGTCCGTTCGCCGGTGTGCTGTCCGACCGTTACGACCGCGTACGTTTGCTCACGCTGGCGTGCGGCTGGGCGCTCGCCGCTGCGGCCACCGTGTCCGGCCTGGAGTCACTGACCCACGTGCCGTACTGGGCCCTGGTGTTGGGCGGCCTCGCCATCGGCCTCGCCCAGTCGCCTTCGCAACCCGCCCGGTCGGCGCTCGTCCTCTCCCTTGTCGGCCGCCGCAACCTCAGCAACGCCAACGCGCTCAACGCGATGGCGATGAACATGACGCAGGTGGTGGGACCGGCCCTCGGCGGCGCCCTGATCAGCGCCTTCGGGGCACCGGCCGCACTGTGGATCTCCAGCGCCTGGTACGCGGCGTCCCTGCTCGCCCTGTGGCCACTGCGTCACACGGAACGGGGCGGCACGGAACGGGGCGGCACGGAGCAACCGGCCGCCGCCGAGCCGGTGGTGGCGATGCTCGTCGGGGGTCTGCGCGCGGTGCTGCGCAATCGGCTGGCCGCCGCCGTCCTGGCCGTGACGCTCGCGGCGAACGTCTTCCTGTGGCCAGTCCACCAGGCGTTCATGCCGGTCTTCGCCAAGGAGTCGCTCGGTCTGGACGCCGACGGACTGGGCTGGTTGCTGACCTGCGGCGGAATCGGCGGTCTCGTGGGCTCCCTGGTGATGGCCGCGCTCGGTGACTTCCGCTTCAAGGGCGGGCTGTTCGTGTACGGGACGGCGGCGTGGGCGGCCCTGTGGGCGCTGTTCGCGCTGTCCGCGATGTCGGGGCGGCTCGCGCTCTCGTTCGCGTTGATGACCGGGATCGGGGTGCTCAGCGCCGCGTTCGGCGTCCTGCAGACGACGTTGCTGCTGATGACCACCGAACCGGCCTTCCAGGGGCGGGCGTTGGGCGTCCAGGAGCTCGCCATCGGCGTGATGCCGCTGTCCTCCCTGGGCCTCGGGGTGGCGGCGGAGTACCTGGGGGTGGCCGCCACGACGTTCGCGAGCGCGCTGCTCCTCGTCCTCTTCCTGGCCGCCCTCGCGCTGCGCCTGCCGGCACTGCCGCGCTACCGCGGCGTCTGAGCGACCGGATCGCCCCGCACTCCCCCGTACGACGGCCACGGCGCGCCGCGTGCGGCTCAGACCTGCGCCGCCGCCCTGCTGCGGTGCGCGGTCGCCTCCGCGCTGCTCGTGGCCAGATGACGGACCGCCAGCTCACCGACGAGCTCCTCGTCGCGCTCCTCGATCGCCCGGTACAGCGCCTCGTGCTCCTCCGCGACCGCGTCGAAGTCGTCGTGCTGGCCCAGCAGCCAGCGCATCCGGCTGCGCAGGGTCGTGTCCAACTCGCTGAGCAGCGCGTTGTCGGCGAGCTCGGTGACCGTCTCGTGGAAGTCGGCGGCCGCCCGGCGCGCCTGCGCGCCGTTCCCCTTGGCGGCGGCGGCCAGTTCGGCGTCGAGGTCGGCGCGGAGCCTGGTCAGCCCGGCGCGGGTGCGGCGCTGCGCGGCGAGCCGGAACGCGAGGGTCTCCAGGGCCGACCTGACCTCGCTCAGGTCGGAGATGTCGGACGGCGAGAACTCCCGGACGACCGCCCAGGTGCGCGGACGCGGCGTCACCAGGCCCTCGTTGACCAGATCGCGCAAGGCGTCCCGGACGGGCAGCCTGCTCACGCCGAGTTCGGCGGCGAGCTCCCGCTCCACCAGCTTGCTGCCGGGCGCACGCGTCCCGTCGATGATCTGGTCGCGCAGGGTGCGCATGACCCGCTCCGACTCGGGGGTGAATTCCTCAGCGCCTGTCATCCGGCCATTCTCACATTGGCTCACGG
>NZ_JASERH010000062.1:0-47615 GCF_030766975.1 Streptomyces sp. KL116D
ACAACAAGACGCCAAGAGCGCCGCGAGCTGATCAGGAAGGCGGTACGAGAAGGCCGAGGCCGCCCAGACTTGCCCAGAGCGTTCTTGAGCAGTACAAGGCTCAGCTCGCCGAGGCTCGGCACGAGGCCGCGCGGCTGCGCCAGAGGCGCAGAGCAGGGCGCCGTTTCATCGCCGAGATGCGCGCGGAAGCGCCAGCGGCAGCGTGAGAGATCACGCCGCCGGTCACTCGCAGACGAGGCCGACCGCAAGGCCGCCGCTCAGGCGCTGCGTCAGACGTGGGCCGCCAGCTGGCCACCGACCTGCCGGCAAGCTCGTCGGCGAGTCCTCGAGACCACGCCCGGCAGTCGTAAACATCGAATCGCTCTCCCTCGATGACTCGATGGCAGCGCAGAGGCCGTCTCGATGACCGCCCACGGCTTTGCCGCGAGGCCCTCGCCGCCGCGCGTGAGCGCCTGGACGCGCGACCGACAACACGTCGGCCGTGACGCCGCCCTCGCCGGCGACCTGGCCGCGGTGACCGCGCTGCCGACCGCGAGGTCGCTGCGTCGGGTCCTGACCGACCCGGCGCAGGCCGGCACGCCAAGGCCGAGCTTGCGGGCCGTCTACAGCGGCCAGATCGGCGGCGGTTCCGCCGACCTGGTGGCCGGCCTGGTCCGCTCCCGCGGTCGGCCCGCGCGACCCGGTCGACCCCCGGACGAAAGCCGGGCCACCGCGGACCCGACCGCGGCGCAGAAGTCCGGTGAACCGACGACGTCGAGGACGAGCCGTCCCGGTTCGACCGACGTCGGCCCACCACCCTGTGCCGCGCCGCCCCAACGATCGCGGTTTCGGCCCGGCTAGGTGTTTTAGGGGTAGAAGTTTCGGCGGTTGGGCTAAGTTTGGCATTGAAAGGGTTTGCCGGTGCTTTAGACGTGCCTGGGATAGCTTAGTGGGATTCTGCCCTTTCTAAGCTGCTGCTGAGTGCTGGGAGCGATGGCGGCCGCCACTACGGCGGGTCCTGCTGAGCGACTCAGTAGAAGTAGTGCTTGGCCAGTTCCTGGCGAAGCTCTACGAGCTGCCAGATGCACCTGAACCTGACGGACCCCGAGGTCCCTGCGGATCATGTGCAGGTGGGTGACGAGGTCAACGGCTCCATCGCGGACCGCATCGAGGACGCCAGCTGCCGCACGGTCGGCTGACGCCTCACCACGTACGAAGGTCTCTAGTTGGGCCGTGCAGAGATTCCTGGGCTGGACCCCAGACCCCAAGAACACTTCGGGCCCAAATACAGAGCAGGGAACCCAGATGGCGGAGCTTTACGATCCGGCCGGAGGAGATCCGGGACGTTGGAGAACTTTGCGGTCCAGGCGTATTGCCGACGCGGCCTCGCGCGAGTATAGCCTGGTACGGTCACCGTGGCCGGTCGGCATTGCCAAGGTGGAGGGTCTTCCTCGGCCATGAACGAGCTGCTGAAGTTCGAGGACGGCACCCTGGGTCTCGCCCTCAACCTCGAGGAGCGCGAGATCGGTGCGGTCGTCCCCGGCGAGTTCAGCGGCATCGAGGAGGGCCAGCCATCACGCGTACCGGTGAGGTCCCTCTCCGTCGGCGTCGGCGAGGGCTACCTCGGCTTGCGCTGTCGACCCGCTCGGCAACCCGATCGACGTCTCGGCGAGATCGAGACCAGCGGCCGACGCGCGCTTGAGCTGCAGGCCCCGCGTCATGGCCCGTAAGTCGGTGCATCGAGCCGATGGAGACGGGCTACAAGGCCGTCGACGGTGATGACCTGATCGGCCGTGGCCAGCGTCAGCTGATCATCGGTGACCGTCAGACCGGCAAGACCGCCCTGGCCGTCGACATCATCAACCAGCGACAACTGCGCACTGGCGACCCGTCGCTGAGGTCCGCTGCGCTCCACGTCGCCATCGGTCAGGACGCTCCACCATCGCTCGTGCGTGCGTGGTGCGCTCGAAGAGGCCGGTGCCCTGAGTAGCACGAGACCATCGTCGCTCGCCCCGGCGTCCGGACCCGGCCGAAGCTTCAAGTACCTGGCGCCGTACACCGGCCTCGGCCATCGGCCAGCAGTGGATGTAATGAGGGCACAGCACGTCCTCATCTTCGACGACCTTCCGAAGCAGGCCGACGCCTACCGCGCCGTGCTCCCTGCTGCTCCGCCGCATCTCGCCGGGGCGCGAGGCCTACCCGGCAGTGACGCCTTCTACCTCGCACTCGCGTCTCTCTCCTCGAGGCGCTGCGCGAAGCCTCTCGACGAGCTGGGCGCCGGTTCGATGACGGGTCTGCCGATCGTCGAGACGAAGGCCAACGACGTCTCCCGCGTTCATCCCGACCGCCAACGTCATCTCCATCACCGACGGTCAGTGCTTCCCGGAGTCCGACCTCTTCAACGCCGGTCAGCGCGCGCGCGCTGAACGTCGGTATCTCGGTCTCCTGGAGTCGCGGCTCCGCCCAGCACAGGCGATGCGTCAGGTTCCGGGCCGACTCATGTCTCGACCTGGCCCAGTACCGCGAGCTGGAGGCGTTCGCCGCCTTCGGTTCCGACCTGGACGCCGCGTCGAAGGTCCGTAGCTGGAGCGCGGTCAGCGCCTGGTCGAGCTGCTCAAGCAGGCTCAGTACCAGCCGATGGCCACCGAGGGACCAGGTCGTCTCCATCTGGGCCGGTACCAACGGCAAGATGGACGAGGCTCCGGTCGTCGACATCCGGTCGCTTCGAGCGTGAGCTGCCATGCTCGACTACCTGCAACCGCAAGCGAGCAGGGCCCTGATGACCTCCATCATGAGTGTGGCGCCAAGATGTCGAACGACACGATCCAGGCCATCGATCGACGCGGTCGCGGAGTTCAAGAAGCAGCCTCGAGACCTCGGACGCAGCGCTCTCGGCGAGGACGCCCGCCGCCGCCGGTAAGTGACGACGGAAGGGACCGACTCATGGGAGCCCAGCTCCGGTCTACAAAGCGTCGCATCCGGTCCGTCACGGCGACCAAGAAGATCACCGCGATGGAGATGATCGCCGCCTCGCGCGTCGTCAAGGCGCAGCGCGGGTGCGCACGCCGTACGCGACCGAGCTGACGCGCGCGGTCACGGCGGTGACCGGGTCGGAACACCGGGCACCCGCTCGACGACGGAGGCGGAGAACGCAGCGATCCGCGCCGCGTGCGCTGCTGCTCACCAGCGACCGCGGTCCCGGCCCGGCGCCTTCAACTCAAACGCGATCAAGGCCGCGGAGCAGCTCCTACCGAGCGGCTCCGGGCCGAGGGCAGGAGGTCGACACGTACATCGTCGGCCGCCGTGGCCCGGGCCCTACAACTTCCGCGAGACGCAGGTCGCGGAGTCATGGGTCGGGTTTCACCGACGAGCCCACGTACGCGACGCCAAGACGGTCGCGGGCCCGTTGATCGAGGTTATCGAGAAGGGAGACGGCGCGAGCGGCGTGGATGAACTCCACATCGTCTACACCGAGTTCGTCTCGATGGTGACGCAGACGGCGCATCGACGGCCGTCTGCTGCCGCTCAGCCTCCGGAGCCGAGTCGCGGAGAGAGTCCTCGTCCAAGGACGAGATCCTTCCGCTGTACGACTTCGAGCCGTCGGCGGAGGACGTCCTCGACGCCCTGCTGCCGCGCTACGTCGAGAGCCGTATCTACAACGCGATGCTCCAGTCGGCTGCCTCCAAGCACGCCGCCACGCGCCGCGCGATGAAGTCGGCGACCGACAACGCGGGAGAGCTGATCAACACGCTCTCCCGATCTTGCCAACGCGGCCCGCCAGGCCGAAATCACCCAGGAAATCAGCGAGATCGTCGGCGGCGCCAGCGCCCTGGCCGACGCGACCGCGGGAGTGACAAGTAATGACGACCACTGTTGAGACGGCCGCTGCCACGGGCCGCGTCGCCCGGGTGATCGGGCCCGGCCGCCGACGTGGAGTTCCCGTCGGCGCGATGCCGGACATCTACAACGCCCTGCACGTCGAGGTCAACGACCCGGCGGAGGATCGGCAAGAAGAAGACTCCTGACGCTCGAGGTCGCCCAGCACCTCGGTGACGGCTTCCTGGTCCGCGCGATCTCCCAGCGCGGCAGCCCACCGACGGTCTGGTCCCGCCGCCCCGGTCACCGACACGGGTGCCTCCATCACCAGCGCCGGTCGGCGACTTCACCAAGGGGCAAGGTGTTCAACACCCTCGGCGACGTGCTGAACGTCGACGAGCAGTACACCGGTGAGCTGCATCCACCATTCACCGCAAGGCGCCGAACTTCGACGAGCTCGAGTCGAAGACCGAGATGTTCGAGACCGGCGTCGCGTCATCGACCTTCACCCCGTACGTCAAGGGTGGAAAGATCGGCTCTTGTTCGGTGGTGCCGGGCGTCGGCAAGACGGTGCTCATCCAGGAGATGATCTACCGCGTCGCCAACAACCACGACGGTGTTCCGTGTTCGCCGGTGTCGGCGAGCGCACCCGTGAGGGCAACGACCTCATCGAGGAAATGGCCGACTCCGGGCGTCATCGACAAGACCGCGCTGGTTCGGTCAGATGGACGAGCCGCCGGGCACCCGTCTGCGCGTGGCCCTCGCGGGTCTGACCATGGCGGAGTACTTCCGCGATGTGCAGAAGCAGGACGTGCTGTTCTTCATCGACAACATCTTCCGCTTCACGCAGGCCGGTTCCGAGGTCTCGACCCTGCTGGGTCGCATGCCCTCGGCCGTGGGTTACCAGCCGAGTCCCGGGCCGGACGAGATGGGTCTCCCAGGGAGCGCATCACGTCGACCCGTGGTCACTCGATCACGTCGATGCAGGCCATTTACGTGCCC
The DNA here is from genome assembly GCF_030766975.1 of Streptomyces sp. KL116D. NCBI lineage: Bacteria > Bacillati > Actinomycetota > Actinomycetes > Kitasatosporales > Streptomycetaceae > Streptomyces > Streptomyces sp. KL116D. Next base: position 4,798 of record NZ_JASERH010000062.1, read on the forward strand.
GCGGACGACCTGACCGACCCGGCCCCGGCGACGACCTTCGCCCACCTCGACGCGACGACGGTTCTCTCCCGTCCGATCTCCGAGAAGGGCATCTACCCGGCCGTGGACCCGCTGGACTCCACGTCCTGCATCCTGGACCCCGCTACATCGCGGCGGGACCACTACAACACGGCCATGTGTGTCAAGACGGTCCTGCAGAAGTACAAGGACCTTCAGGACATCATCGCGATCCTCGGTATCGACGAGCTCGGCGAGAGGACAAGCTCACCGTCCACCGCGCCCGTCGCGTGGAGCGCTTCCTCTCGCAGAACACCCACGTCGCCAAGCAGTTCACCGGCGTCGACGGGTCGGACGTCCCGCTGGACGAGTCGATCGCGGCCTTCAACGCGATCATCGACGGCGAGTACGACCACTTCCCGGAGCAGGCGTTCTTCCTGTGCGGTGGCATCGAGGACCTCAAGGCCAACGCCAACGGGAGCTCGGCGTCTCCTGAAGGCCGGTGACGCAGTCGCTGACTTGTGGCTGACTCTTTGACGGGGGCGGGTGTCCCGCCCCCGTCGTACGCCCACTAGACTTTGACTCCAACACCCGGCAGCGGAGTGCCGCCGGGTGGTGACCCGAGAGCCCACCTTGGCTGCTGAGCTGCACGTCGAGCTTCGTCGCCGCGGACCGCAGTGTCTGGTCCGGCGAGGCCACCCTGGTCGTCGCGCGCACCACGTCCGGCGACATCGGCGTCATGCCCGGTCACCAGCCGCTGCTCGGTGTGCTGGAGTCGGGCCCGGTGACGATCCGTACGACCGACGGCGAGACGGTCGTGGCTGCTGTCCACGGCGGTTTCATCTCCGTTCGCGGACAACAAGCTGTCGCTGCTGGCTGGGCGAGATCGCCGAGCTGTCGGACGAGATCGACGTCCAGCGTGCGGAGCGGGCACTGACCGCGCCGTCGGACGCGGACGCGTCCGCCGAGCGGCGCGCCGATGTCCGTCTGCGTGCGGTGGCGGCCCGCTGACCCCAGCGAGCCCTGCTGACGGGCCTCAGCCGCGGCCCAGGCCGGAGATGACCTCCGGACCGGGTCGCGGCTGAGGCGATCCATCACTGTTTTTGCTGTTCCGTTATCAGGCGTTTGAATCCGTCGCGAAGCGAGGAGGTCGGTGCAGATGGTCCTCGTTCTCGTGCTGTGCGTAGTCGCGGTCGTCGTACTCGTATTGCTGGGGCTCTTCGTCTTCAGCCTGCGGCGGCGGCTGATCCAGCGGGTCCGGCGGGACGTTCGACTGCTCCCTGCGGTGGGACGCGCCTGGGCCGGACGCGGAGGACACCTCCGGCAAGGGGCTGGTGGCGGGACGCCCGCTACAACGGTGACCGCATCGAGTGGTTCCGCGTCTTCTCCTACGCGCCCCGGCCGCGGCGGATCCCTCGAACGGGCCGCCATCGAGGTCACCGGGCGGCGGGCCCCGAGGCGAGGAGGAGCTGGCGCTGCTGTCCGACGCGATCGTCCTCGCCTGTACGCATCGTGGCTCCCGGCTCGAACTCGCGATGAGCGAGGATGCGCTGACCGGCTTTCCTGTGGCGTGGCTGGAGGCAGGCTCCGCCGGGGCAGCGGGTCAATGTGGCGGCGGAAGCTTCGGGTGCGTGCGCTTCTCTGGCAGCTCGCGCCCCTGAAAGGCATGCGCTTCGCGCAGCACTGCATCTCTTGCGCGGGGAACTGTGCGACCAGCACCGGACCCGCAGATCCCCTTGAGACATGAAGAAGCCGGGCTGGGTGGGGGCGTTCCACCAGCCCGGCTTTCGGCTTTGACGGGGTGAGCGTTACTTCAGGCCGGAGTCGATCGCCGAAACCAGCTCACCGTTGGCCGTGTCGCCGGAGAACTCCCAGAAGAACGCGCCGCCCAGGTTCTGCTGACTTCGCCCAGCTCATCTTCGCGCCGATCGTCGCCGGGGGTGTCGTAGCGCCACCAGTCGGACCGCAGTACGCGTACGCCGTGCCGGCCGACCGTGCCGTTCGGCGGGGCACTTTGGTCTTGAGTTCCTTGTAGTCGCTCGATGCCCTGCTCGTACGTGCCGGCGGCGGGACCCGTCGCCGTGCCGCCCGGGCTCCTTCTGCGTGACGCCCGTCCAGCCGCGGCCCGTAGAAGCCGATGCCCGAGCAGGAGCTTCGCGGCCGGGCACGCCCATGGGCCTTCAGCTTGGCGATCGCGTCGGCCGAGTCGAAGCCGGCCTGCGGGATGCCAGCGTACGAGGTGAGCGGGGAGTGCGGGGCGCGTCGGACCCCTGCGCGTCCCAGGCGCCGAAGAAGTCGTAGGTCATCGACGTTGTACCAGTCCAGGGACTGGGCGGCGCCCGCGTAGTCGGTCGTCGTCGAGTCTTGCCGCCCGCCGAGCCGTCGGCGGTGATGGCGGACGGTGACCAGCGTTGTTGGCGCCGAACTGGTCGAACGCAGCGCGCGCGTGAGCCCCTTGCAGCGCGGCGGGACCCGGAGGTGTCGCAGGTCAGGCCGCAGGCGTTCGGGTACTCCCAGTCGATGTCGATGCCGTCGAAGACGTCGGCCCAGCGCGGGTTCCTCGACCAGGTTGTAGCAGGGACTAGGGCGAACGCGGCCGGGTTCTGTCGCCGTCTCGACCGAAGCCGCCCGGACCAGGTCCAGCCGCCGAACGACCACAGGGATCTTGAGGTTGGGGTGTTGGCCTTCAGCTGGCGGAGCTGGTTGAACGCTGCCGCGCAGTTCCTGGTCCCAGGTGTCGGCGACGCCGGAGACGGGTTGGTCGCCGCGGTGTAGGCCATGTCCGTCGTCGGCGTAGGTGTCGCCCATCGTGCACTTGCCGCCCTGGACGTTGCCGAAGGCAGTAGTTGATGTGGGTGACCTTGGCCGCCGGGCCCGACGTCTCCAGGTTCTTCGGGAAGTACTGGCGGCCGTAGACGCCCCAGTCGGTGAAGTAGCCCAGCTTGACCTTGTCACCGGTGCCCGGGTTGCCCGGGGTCGGTGCCGCCGCCAGTGGTGTGGACCTTGACCGCGCCGGAGGCGGACCCGTCTGGTCGGCCGTGTCGCGGGCCTGGACCGTGTACGAGTAGTCGGTGCCCCGCGGTCGGCCCGAAGTGTCGGTGTGTACGTGGTGCCCGGTGACCGTGGCGACCTTGGCGCCGTCGCGCAGCACGTCGTAGTTCTTGATGCCCTTGTCGTCGGTGGCGGCCGGCCAGGAGGAGACTTCGCCGAGGTGTCGGTGATGGCGGACGCGGTCGGGAGTGCCCGGGCGCGGTGACCGCGTCGCCGGGCACGTCGCCGCCGTCGCAGGAAGGCGCCGTTGAGCTTGCAACCGCTGGGGGCGCGCCGGCGCGGAGCCGTTGAAGCCGAAAAGGAGACCGAGGCGCCGCGAAAACGTCCCGTTCCAGGAGAAGGTTCTTCGCGGTCAGTGGTCGGCGGAGTTGGTGACGGTCGCGTCCCAGGCCGACGTCACTGTCGTGCCGGACGGAAGTCACTCGACGGTCCACGAACTGACCGCCGTGGTACCGGAGTTCTTGATCGTCCACTTGCCCTCGAAGCCGCTGCCCCAGTCCTGGGTCTTGGCGTACGTGGCGGTGACGGCGGTGGCCTCGGCGGCCGCGTGGGAGGGAGTGGCGAGGCCGACCAGTGCGGCGGCGGGCAGCAGGAGGGTGGTCAGAGCGGCGGTGGTTCTGTGCCGAAGAGTCGCTGTCTGGGTACGTCGGTTGAGCGCATCGGGGTGCTCCTCAGTTCAGGGTCCCGTGATGGGGGTGGATCCCTGCGACGCCCATGAGCACCGGAGTGGGGAATGTGCTCACCGCAGTGCGGCGAGAATAGAAAGGTCTGGACCATCGGTCAAGGTCTAAACCAATTACGGGTTTCGGCCAGCCTTCGGGAACGCCTGGAGCCCCAACTCCTGGGCCAGCACCGCGGCTTGCGCTCGGCTGCGCAGATCGAGAGCTTGCCGAGGGGGCGGCTGACGTGGGTCTTCACCGTCGCCTCCCGCCATGTCGAGGCGCCCGGCGATCTCGGCGTTGGACAACCCTGCCCAGGCACGACAGGACCTCGCGCTCGCGGCGCGTGAGCGTCTCCAACTCCGGCGGAGCGGACGGTGGTTCGGGCTGCTGCGGGGACGCGGCGAACTCCGCGATCAGCCGGCGGGTCACGGCCGGCGCGATCAGGCCCTCGCCGCGCGCCACCGATCCGTACGCCCGCGATCAGGTCCTTCGCGTCCGGTGTTCTTGAGCAGGAACGGACGCCCCCGCCCGCAGCGCCCGAACGTACTCGTCGAGGTCGAAGGTGGTGATGCACCAGGACGTCCGCGAGACCCTCGCCGACCACCACGCGGGTGGCCGAAACGCCGTCCGGACGCGGCATCTGCATCCATCGCGGGACCACGTCGGGCCGGAGCTCGCGAGCCACGCGCCACCGCGCGCTCGCCGTCCTCCACCTCACCGACCACCTCGATGTCGGGCGCGCTGTTCGGGATGAGCGCCAGGGCCGGAGCGGACGGCGGCCTGGTCCTCGGCGACGAGCACACGGATCACGTGGACTCCCCTTTCCGGTACGGGGTTCTCCAGCGGCAGGACGGCGCACCCGCCACGCCTCTCCCCGGCCGCACCGCCGGGTTCCGCGCCCAGCGGGCCGCCTCGAAAGGTGCCGCCGAGCAGCGCCGTGCGCTCGCGCATGCCGACGAGCCCGGCGCCCAGGGCAGGTGCCCGCGGCGCCGTCCCGGTCACCGTACGGGCTGGTGACCCGGACCTCGATCCGGTCGTCCGAGCAGGCGACGACGACCGGGACCCGGCCCGCCGAGGCGTGCTTGAGGGCGTTCGTGAGCGACTCCTGCACGATGCGGTAGGCGGCGGCTCGACCGGCGCGGGCGAGGCCGGTGGCGGTCCCGGTCAGGGGTGAGGGCGGCGTCGAGCGCCGTTCGTGCAGGGCGTGCTCGACCAGCGCGGCGAGACCGTCCAGAGGTGGGCGCGGCGACCGGCTCCGATGTCGCCGCTCGAATCGCGCAGGATGCCACGATGAGCCGGCGCATCGGCCAACCCGTCGACGCTGTTCTCGCGGATCGTCTCCAGCGCGGTACGGGTCGTCGCCGCGTCGTCGATGGACAGCGCGGCGGTGGGTGGATCGCGATCGCGAAGGTGGTTCGCGACCATGTCACGTACAGCTCGCGCGCCATCCGGGCCCGCTCCGCCGTCACCGCCTGGAGTGCGGTCCATCTCGGCCAGCGGCGCGGTCTGCTCGGCCGTAGCCGCTCCGCCGCGGCCGCCTTTCCGGTGGTTGCGCACCAGGACGCCGGTGGTCGCGGGCGCGAACGTGATCAGTCCGACGGCGACCCCCGATCAGCAGCGCCTCGGGCTGCCGCCACGCGGCGAGGTGCCCAGCGTCGAGCCGACGGTCAGCCCAGCCCGCTGCCGACGGGATGCGGCGGGCCGCGGCCGGGGACCCGTACAGGACGGCCGCGTACACCAGGTCCGTGTACATCGGGACCGTCGCCAGACTGCCCTGGGTGCACTGGTCGGCGGCGAGCACGACGGTGCCGGCGCACAGCGCGAACCACGGCCGGGTCGCGCCGCAGCAGCTCCAGGCCCGCCATGGCGGCCAGCGGCACCAGCAGCCACGAGCCGTTGAACAGCCGCCCCGGGTTCGATGCCCGACGAGGCCCACAGGGACCAGGCCGCGCGGTCCGACCGCGCGGCGATCGGACGTCGTCGCGGTGCGGTGGGCGAGGCGGGGGCGGCTGCATGACTCCATCAACACGTCCGCGGTGCGCCGGGCGCGCAGTGCCCGCGGGACGAAACACACGGGTCCCCGCTACATCGAAGGATGCAGTCGGGTTCGTCTCCTGCGACGCGACGATCACGCGGCGTTCGGCGGGGACGCTGGAAGCGGAGAACGAGGAGCCCACCGTGATCGTCACGCTGATCGTCATCTGCGAGGTCGCCTTCACAGGTGCTGCTGGCGGGGGACTCGCGCTGCGCTACTGGGCGAAGATGCCGCGGGCGGGCGTCGCGGTGCTGCTGTGCGAAGCGCCTCCTGGAGGTGCTGCTCTTCGTCGTCACCGCCATCGACCTCAAGAACGGCGCCGAACCCGACTGGAAGCACGGCCTGGCCGCCGTCTACATCGGCTACTCCATCGCGCTCGGCCACTACACGATCAAGTGGGTCGACGTCCGCGTCGCCCACCGCTGGGCTGAGCGGCCCGCCCCGACGACGCCCCGGTACGCAGATCCCACGCGATCCATGCAAGTGATGGCATGGCCGCGCGCTGTGGATCGTCTGCGTCGGCCATCGCACCAATCGGGCTGCTGCAGCGCTCATCTGGTACGTCGAGCAGCGGCTCGACCGAAGCTCTCCATCGTGGCGATGGCAGCGATAAAGATGCTGTTCGTGATCGCCATCAACCTGGTCATCGCGCTGTCTACGCTGTTCATTACGAAAGAAAGAGACGCCGGCCGGGTAAAGCAGTCCGGACGCAGGATGAAGGTGCCTAGCGCTCCCGCCCGGCACCCGCAGCACGTCCCGACATCGCTCCTTGTTGTGCCGTGCGGGCCAGGATGAACAGGAGGGTCGGAGGCGGACGGTACGTCGCCGTGAGGGGTTCATCGTGTCGCCGTGGACCTCGAGCGCCGCCCGTGGAGCGCTCGGCCCGCCGGACCACCGTGCACGCCTGGTGCAGCGCCGCGCCGGCGGTGCCGCCCGGCAGGATGAAGGAGCGCAGCTTCTCCAGCTCGGCGTTGAAGCGGTCGCAGTCCGCCTCCAGCTTGTCGACGTAGAACTGCTCCACGCGCAGCGGCAGGTACTCGGGCTCGGCGACGACCGGGGTGGAGAGGTCGGCGCCGACGTCGAACAGGGTCGTTCTGGACGCGCGTCAGCACCGTCACGACCTCCTCCGCCAGGCCGCCGAGGGCGATCGCCGTGCCGAAGGGACCGCGTTGGCCCTCGTTGGCGTCCGCGTACGCCGAGATCCGCGAATCCGGTCTTGGCGGTTGCGGCTCGGTGTCGCCCAGGGCGGTGGTGCCCTTGTCTCCGGTACGGGTGTAGATGCGCGTCCAGGGTTGACCATGCAGCCAGCTGCAGCGCGCCCGCCTTGCGGAAGACACGTGTGCCCACTCGTCACGGCGCAGAAAGCGCCGCGAGCTGCGAGCGCGAACTCACGGAACCCGTAGAGCATGGTTGTTGCGGTCGCGCTCGCCCGCGTACGCGTCCCGCATCGCGTCGACGAGATAGCGCGGACCGGCATGACGTGCGAGAGGACGTCCAGCCAGCCGGGCGCGAGCGCGCCATCGGCAGCATCAGGCCCGACAGCAGCATCGACGGCACGCGATCGCGTTGATGACGGGACCGAACTCCTGCGGCGTGGCGACCCGGAGCGCCAGCGCGCTACGACAGCGAGGCGAGCGAGACCGTCAGCAGGGCGACGAAGCCGAAGCCGATCAGGATCCCCGGCGAGCGGCGCCTGCAGCCCCATCGCCAGCGCGGCCAGCACCAGCAGCACGGCCCTGGAAGAGGAGAGCGCGGTGGTCGCGCAGCACGGCCGAGCAGCAGCGCGAGCCGGCTGACCGGCGTGACGCGCATCCGCTCCACGACGCCGTTGTTCTTCCTCCAGGATCACCGAGAACCCGGCGAACGAGGCCTCGAACAGGCCGAGTTGGAGCAGCAGCCCGGGCACCAGGACCTGCCAGGAGCTGCCCGCGGCGCTCAGCGGCAGATCGGTCAGCAGCGGCCCGAAGAAGAGCAGGTACAGCAGCGGCATCAGATGCTGAAGAGGATCTGGAACTTGGAGGGAGAGGGTCTGCGGGCGTACCGCCCAAGATCAGCAGGGTGTCCGTGGTCAGGGTCCTCATGCCGCTCACACCGCCACCGGGGTCGTGGCGCGCAGGGTCCGCGGCCGGTGATCGCCAGGAAGGTCTCCTGTACGGCGTCGCGTCGATCGACCCGCCGCCGCGCGCGAGCTTAGAGGGCGCTCGGTGCCGGCCGGCGGCGACGACTGGTCCACGACTGACGATCCGGTCTCGCGAGGGCGTCCGCCTCGTCCAGGTAGTGCGTGGTCGGGAAGACCGTCGTGCCGTGCTCGTCGCGCAGCCAGGCGCAACCAGGTCCCACAGGGCGGCGCGGCTGCCGGGGGTCGAGCGCGCGCCGTCGGCTCAGTCCAGGAAGAGGACCCGCAGTGCGAGCCTGAGTGGCGATGTCGAGGCTGTGGCGCCGCCGGCCGCCGGAGAGCGCGGCCGATCCTGCGGTCCAGGAGGCCGGTCAGGAGGCTGAGGTCGGCCGCCAGCTCCCTCCGGCGCGGTCGGCCGACTGAGTCCGTGCCCCGGCTGGTAGAGGCGGCCCTGGGTGACCAGCTCCTGCGCGCACCGAGACAGCCTCGCCGACGCCGCCGGACTGGGCGACGTACCGACCGCGCGGCGCACCCTCGACCGGGGTCCGGTCGCGAGGTCGTGGCCCGCGACGGTGGCCGCGCCGCGCCGGTGACGCCAGCAGGGTCGTGAGCATCCGCAGGGTCGTGGTCTTGCCCGCGCCGTTCGGGCCGAGGAAGCCGCGAGGATCTCGCCGGCCCCGACGCGCAGGTCGATGCCGCGGACCGCCTCGACGGGGGCCGCGCCTGGTGGAAGGTCCCGCGAGCCCGGACGTGCTGATGACTGCCATGCGGACCAGAAAACAGAGTCACTTAAATCTTTGCAACGTCCCCAAAAACTAAGTGAAGCCAGCGAACGGCCAGGATCGACCCCATGGCAGAAGGGCTCAGGGAGCGGAAGAAGCGGGCAGACCAGGCAGTACATCTCGGACGTGGCGACCGGGGCTCTTCCTGGAGCGCGCTTCGACGCGGTGACCGTCGCGGAGGCGGTCGTGACGCCGCCGACGTCTCCGTGAACACCGTCTACAACTACTTCCCGGCCAAGTGAGGACCTGTTCCTCGACCAGCTCCGGCGTCGTCGACCGGATGTCGCGCTGGTCCGCGGCCGCGACGCGCGGAGTCCGCGGCGGCCGCGGTCCTGCGCGAACTGCGCGGCGAGGTCGAGGCGGTCCCCGCGCGTCGGCCTGATGGACGGCTACCAGCAGTTCATGCGGTGCTGCACGACGCGCCCCACGCTCAGGTCCCGGATGGGCGGCTGTCCCAGGAGGTCCTGGAGAACATCGAGGCGACCCTGCGCGAGGAGGTCGGCGCCGACCCGGCCGACACCCTGCCGGCCCTTGGTCGCCGGCCAGATCAACTGGGTGCACCAGACCGTCATGGGGAGAGATCGGGCTGCCGCATGATGGCGGGCGGCAGGCCCGCCGAGGTCTCCCGCGAGATGCTCGGCCTGCTCGACGAGATCGAGGGAACCCTGAGTGGCAGCAGGCTCAACTACGCCGTACGCGGCGCCTGATGACCCAACCCGGTGTGATGTCCGTCATTCGAGACGTGACGCGCGCATCTCTAAGCGGTCACACACGGCATCACGGACGCTAGGGTCCTCGCAAAAGAGCAACGTGTAGCGGGTAAGCGGTTAAGGGAGTCGCACGTGGCAGCGGAAGCTCGCCGTCATCGGAGCCGGTCCCATGGGATCCGGTACTCGCCCAGGTCTCTCCGCCCAGGCGGGCTGGGACGTCGTCCTGCGCGACGTCACCGACGAAGCCCTCCGGCGCGGTACCTGACGGGCATCCAGGCGCCGTACGACGTAGGATCGTTGAGCAAGGGAAGCTCGCCGCCGAGGACGCCGAGGCAGCACTCGCCCGCATCACGCGACCGCGGTCTGGGACCGCCAGTCGCCGACGCCCGACTTATCGTCGTCGAGGGCCGTCTTCGAGAAGCTCGAGGTCAAGCACGAATCTTCCGCACGCTCGGCAAGATCGTGCGGGACGACACGGTGCTCGCGTCGAACACCTCCGCCATCCCGATCACCAAGGTCGCGGCCGTCACCGAGCGCAGCCCGCGCGGTCCGTCGGCGCGCACTTCTTCTCGCCCGTGCCGATGATGCAGCTGTGCGAGCTGCGTCCGCGGGCTACAAGACGAGCGACGAAACCCTCGCCACCGCACGGGAGTTCGCCGAGTCCGTCGGCAGACACGCATCGCCGCCAGCCGCAGACGTGGCCGGCTTCGTCGCCCACCCGTCTCATCTCCGCCCTCGTCGTCGAGTGCGCCGCGAAGCGCTGTACGGAGTCGGGCGTCGCCGCACCGCCGAGGACATCGACATCGCCTGCAAGCTCGGCTTCGGACGCGCGATGGGCCCGCTGGCCACCGCCGACCCGCTGACCGGCGTCGACATCCCTGCTCCACGCGACCGGGAACGTCAACGGAGCCTGCAGGACGAGAAGTTCTGCGCCGCCGGAGCTGCGATGCACTTCGGATGGCTGACGCCAGCGACATCGGGCGCAAAAGAGCGGAAGCAAGGGTTCTGCCAAAGCACGGCTGAATCGTGCACGCCTGACGCCATGTCACCCGTGAATTCGCATCGGTTCGCTGACAGACGGCAACTTCTGGCCCCTCCACGGCCAGTCAGTTGCAGTGACATACCAGATCCACGCGGATACCTTCGTCACTATTTGATTGCACGAGCGCATATGCACATCAGGGGCGACCACGTCGGAGACTGCCGTCAGCCGCCTCGACGTCCGCAGCGCGGCGGACGCCCGTACGGTCCCTGCACACCGCCGTCGACGACTGGCACTCGGTGACCCTGGCGCTCGACCGCAATCCGAACTCGACTCTGTGGGACGCGACGGGGCTCGGCGTCATCATGGGCGCCCACCGGCGTGCCGGGCGCCTGCGGACGCCGGCTCGTGCTGCGCGGGGTGCCGCCCCAGATGCAGCGCCTCCTCGTGGCGACCCGGCTGCACCGGATCCTGGCCATCAGGCGGCATCGGCACGTCGAGTCGCTGCCACGCGTCCTGACCCGAGCCGCCGCGCGTCCGGCAAAAGGGTTCGCAACGGCGGAAGGGCAAAGCGGACCACAACGGCCCACAGGGGAATGAGCCGTTCATTCCTGTGGGAAGCGCTCACAATCCTCGCGAGACTGTGACGGCGGGCGGGGCGGTACCCCGGGTGTTCGTAGATACTTGGTGAAGGTCTTCCCAGGGGTTCGGTCGCCCGCGGTACGACACCCGATGCGCGGGCACGGACCAGAAGCGACAGCGCAGTGTGCACAGGCCCGGGAGGGGCAAAGCGGCACACCACGCTTTTTGGGGGCTTTGACCATGGACCCGGTGAACCGACCGGAAGATTTCAGCCAGGACCGGCACGACGACGTCGTCTGCCGCCGGTGGCCCTGCCAGCGTCCGCCGCGCGATCCGCTCACACCCGACTTCGGCACAGCGCGCGCCCGCGTCGCACGCACCGTGCGGCTCGTGTCCGGCGACTACCTCCCTGACCGTCAGCCTGTCGACGGCAGCGAGATCGAACCCTGCCCGCCGGGCGAGCGCGGCCGGCCCGTCAAGTACGACGCCACCGAGGCGCATCGAGGCGCGCGCGCGCCGCCCGCTTCGATGCCGCCCGGGCCGCTTCTGCCGACTCCCGCTCCTGGGCGGCAGGGAGGAACCGCGAGGCGGCTCGTCCGGCTCACTCGCGCGCGGCCGTTCCGTCCGGCTCACCGGCCGGCGTCCGGCTCCGGACGCACCGCGCTGCTCGACCAGATAGCAGAGGACTGCACTCGACGTCGCGCCCGACGGCGTGGTCCGGCTCTCCGGCCACCCGCCGCTCCGCGGCGGCGTCCTGTACGACCTCTTCCGGCGCGGTCTACAACGCACCACTGCACCGCCCGACCGCACCCTGCTGCTCGAACTCTCGTCCACGAGATCGGCGCCGTCGTCGACACCTGGACGACCTGGGTTCAGCGGCGCCGCTCGACGAACTCCTCGAAGCGACGCCCGGGTGCGCCCTTCCTGCTGTCCGCGACGCCCGACGTCGCCGCGCCGTCAAACTCCACGTGGAGGTCTTCCTCGGCGGGCTCGGCCGCGGCAGCAGCCTCGAACTCCTGGAGCGGGCCGTCGGCCGCGTCCTCACCGACGGAGGCGCAGTGGGCCGGCGACCTCTGGTTCGAGGTCAGGGGCTGCCGCTGCGCTTCGCCCAGGCCGGTGCCCTGCTGCGCCAGCGCGACCTGCTGCGCGCCGACCCGGGCGCCTTCGACGAGTACGGCTACTACGGGGCCTGAGGCGCACCGATCGACGCCCTTCGACGCCGCCGACGGGCACGACGTGCCGCTGCCCTCGCTCGCCGACGGGGCCGCGCCCCGCCGCGCTGCTCGCGTCCCGGCTGAGCAGGTCGGCCCGCCGCCTGCGGTTCGCCGTCGCGCTGGGCGGCGAGATCCCGCACCAGGCGCACCCTGCCCGCGCTCGTCGGCGACACGCACGCCGACGCGGCCCTCCGAGCTCGTCGCCGGCGCACTGGTCACCGCGGTCGGCGGCCGCTACCGGCTCGCCTCCCGGAGTGCAGACCCAACTGGGGCCGTGGGCTACGCCGACGACACGGTCGGGTACGCGGACGCCGCCCGGCACTACGCCTGGTGGGCCGGTCACCCGTCGGTCGGGCCCGAGCGGGTCGCCGCCGAGTCCGATGCCGTACTGGCCGCTCCTGGCCTCGTGCCGTCCACGACGCCGCCCGTCGACGGCAGGACCAGCGCGTCCGTGGAGCTGGCCAGGAGCGGCCGCGCCCGCCGCCGCCGGGCTCGCCTGGAGCGCCTGGGAGCAGGCGCTGCGGGCAGGAGGCCACCCGGCTGGCGGTGAGGTCCCCAGAGCCTATTTCCACCACGAGTTGGGCATCCTCCGCTGCTCGGCGGGCAGCTCGACGGGCCCCACTTGCGAGCTGGAGGCCTCCATCGGCCTGCACGCGCGGCGCCCTCGCCGACAAGCGCGGCACGATCGCCGGACGCCCGCGCGCTCGCCTGGTCGCGGACCCATCGGGCGCGCTGCCCGGCAGGCGCACGGCCGCAGGCGAGGAAGTCCCGGACGCGATGTACGAGGTGCAGTCGCCGCCCGGTGGCGTGCCCGCCGCGTACGCCCTGCCCGAACCGCCGCGCGAGCCGGACACGCTGGTGACCCGGCAGGCCCACCCAGGCCCCGCCGACCGTCGTCGGCGGCCGCGCCCTCGCACAAGTCGGTCGTCACCGGCGCAGCGTCGTCGCGGCCGGCGCCGGGCGCTGCTCGCCGCGGTGCTCGGCACGGTCGTCACGCTCGGCGCCGTCGAACAAACGACGGGCGATCGTCCGACAGGTCGGCACGAACCCGTCGGCGTCGGCGGGGGAGAACGGCGGGGGCTCGGCGCGGACAAGGCCGACCAGGGCGGTGGCGGCGGTTCGTCGTCGTCGAAGCCGACCGACCCCGGCCAGGACATCCCCGGCACGGCGGACGGTCGGCGCATCGACCGGCTCCAGCGGTGAGCCGTCGGACGACCCGAGCGGCTCGAAGTCGCCAGTTAAGCCGACAGAAGTCATGACCGACGACCAAACCGCCCACCACGAAGCCGCCCCACCACGAAGCCGCCGACGACCAAGCCGCCGACGGCAAGCCGCCGACGTCCGAGCCGCCGACGACCCGCCGACGTCCGAGCCGCCGACGACGCCGCCGGAGACGACCCCGGACACGTCCGACTCGGCGAGCGCGCGGTCTCCGACGGGGACCAGCGCCACCAGCACCGCCACCGTCATGTAGGAGGCCCCGTCCAGGGTGACAGGCTGTGTCGATCAGCGGCTCCGCCGCGGGGCGCAAGCAACCCACGAAATGCCGCAGACGCATCTGCTCATGGACCGAGCAGATGCGTCTGCGGCTGGCTCTAATGGCTGAGCGCGCAGTTCCCCCGCGCCCCTGACGGGGCGCGGCCGGCCGAATGGCCGGGAAACGGTACAGGTCAGAACAAGCGGGCTTGTCGTCCTCGATGCGCCATCTGTCGTAGTCGAGGACGGCGCGGCCAAATGCCCAGGGTCGGTGGCGAGGGACGCGTGCCTGCTGGCGATCTCCTGGGCGGCGAAGATGCCGCGGACCGGCGCGAGGTGCGGATCGCGGTTCAACAGCTCCAGGTAGCGCGTGAGTTGCTCGACGCCGTCGATCTCGCCCCGGCGCTTGATCTCGACGGCGACGGTCTGCCCGTCGGCGTCGCGGCTTTGAAGATGTCTGACCGGACCGATCGCCGTCATGTACTCGCGGCGGATCAGCAGTAGCCTCGCCGAACGTCTCGATGGTCGGCGAGCAGCTCCTGAGTGCGCTTCCCGCCGTCCTTGATGAGACCCGGATCGACGCCGAGTTCGTGCGAGGAATCGTGGAGGATTTCCTCCATCGTGATGATGAGTTTCTCGCCCCTTTGTTGATGACGGTCACGTGCCTCGTCGTCGCCGGCGCCCTCCTTCAAGGTGCACGGCGGGGACATCCAGTTGAGGGCTTGTAAGGCCCGGTCGTCCGCGTGGATGGAGACGCTGCCGTCCGCCTTCACGAGGATCAGGCGCGGGGCCGACGGCGAATGGGCGTTGAGGCGGCCCGCGTAGTCCACGGGCAACAGACGATGACAAGACGCATGGTCGGCAACGCTACTCGACACCCTCGGTCCACGCACTTCGCCCCAGTAGGCCCCCGTTCGTTATTGACGGTTGTGTGCGAACCATGCGCTCCACGCCCTATTTGCCGCCCGGACGCGTTGCATACCGTAGAGAAACGGGAGGTCGCGACGCGTGCACGCTGCACGTGTTCGATGGGCGGTGCGTTTCGCGGTCTCCCGGCCTGTCCCGTCAGCGCTTCCTGGCGGGGGTGCGAAGGAAGCATGTCGCTCGACGTCTCACCGGCACTGTTGGAACAGGCCGAGGCGAGGCGAAAGGTCGACGAAAGGTGACTTCTGTCGACTGCGTCCGGACACCTCCCTGCCCTTACGCCTGGGAGATGATCCGCTCCCTGAGAGTGGCGAAGCCCGGGCTGAGAAAGGTCGACGGCGGAGGGTTCGCCGACAACCAGACGCCGCCGCCGGACGAGCAGGCACGCGGGCGGTGCTGCGTGCGCTCGCGGCGACGCGATACGCGGCGCGCTGCGGCGCGGCACTTCGGTGTTCGGCTGGCGTTCAGAACTGCCACCCGGGTGGCGGTGCTTCCCGCTTCGACCCGGCGGTGGACGACGACACGCTGGCCCGCTTCACCTCGGTCCGCAACCAGCTGCTCAATCCAGTCGCCCGAGCTGCGCGACTGCTGACGGCTGATGCCGTGGTTCGGCTTGCCGGCCGCCCGTACGCGGGAGGTGCATCTGTACTGGCGGCAGGCACCGAATGGCGGCGCCGGAGCGGCCTCTCGGCGATCAGCGGAGTTGGGGCGGGACCTCGGCTCCCCAGGCGGCGCACGTTCTCCTCCGTCGCCGCGAGATCGCCGGGCCTTCGACGAGCAGCGCGAACCGCGTGATGCCGGTCCCGCTCCCGCCGTGGTGGCGAAGCCGATCCGCGCAGGGCAGTCACGACCGGGCTGGAGGCCGCACAGCGGCTCCGCGTGCGCGAGGGGTCCGCATCGCCCAGGGCGCGTCCGTCGACCGTGACGTGGGCCGTCCAGGCCCTGCTTCAGCTGGCCAGCCCGGCATCGCCTTCAGGAGCGCCTCCGGCCGCCTCCGCGTGCGGTCACCGATCTGGGCGACACCGGCGGACACGTGCGGCGCGGCGATGATCTCGTCCGGCGTGCGCCCGGCCTCCGCGCGCGCAGCGCGCGCCACAGAGGCGACCATCTCCCGCCTTCTCCGCGTCCCCGACGTGCATGCCGAGCGGCATCGGCGGGCCGCTCGGCGGCGAGGCCTGACGCTCTTCGGCGACGTGCGGGCGACGACGACCTCCAGGACCCTCTCGGTGTCGGTGCCGCCGTTCGCGCCTCGGCGGGGCGCGGCACGACCGGGTCCGTGCCGGAAGGCGAGCCGCTCAGCCCTCGGCTCGCCACGTAGTCGCGCAGCCAGCGCAGCGGCAGGTCGAAGCAGTTCGGGAACCTGCTCGTACACACTCCCGCCCGCGCCGAAGACCTCCAGGTCCACCCGGGGCGCCGCGCCCCCACGCCCAGCGAAGCGCCCGCCGGACGTCAGGTGCAGCAGCGCCGCCTGCTCGCGCGAGGGCCACCGGGTGCGCGGTCCGGCGGCACGCTGACCGCCGTGCCGACCCGGACGCGTGCGGGTGCGGCCGACGTAACGCGGCCAGCGTGATCGGCCGACGCACGTGCCCGTACGGCACGAAGTGATGCTCGGCGAGCCACACCGAGTCCAGGCCGGCCTCCTCGGCGACCTCCGCCGACCGCACCGCACGGTGCAGTGCCTCCCCCTGGCCCTGACCCTGAACTGGGCGGCCAGTACAAACGTCCCTACGCGCATCGCCTCCTGCCTTCCTTGAGGGCCCGACGCGGCACTTCCCGAAGGCATTAACGGCTGGCAAGTGCCAAGGACACGGCTGGGCATGCAGATTGGCAGACTTTTACGGAGAACACATGCCGGGTGCGCGCGCGATGACCGCGTCGGGTACAGTCGGCCTCGGCGTACGCTGGTGGTGACCCCTACCCCGTAGAGACACTCGTGAGGTGAGCCGTGTCCCCCAGCGTCGCAACCGCCCCCCAGGGCGGCGGATCGTCCAGCAGCGGCAGCGACGACGAGGGGCGGCGCTACGGCGGGGTTCCAGTCCGCCGAGAGCTGGCAGGGCGAGCAGTGGAGCGCGGCACGTGGCGGGCGCCAGCGCGGCCGGCAAGCACCTATCGCTGCCCCGGGCTGCGACCAGGAGATCGGCCCTGGGGGTCGCCCACGTCGTCGCCTGGCCCGAGTACGGCGGCGTGGACGACCGGCGGCACTGGCACAAGGCGTGCTGGAACGCGAAGGGACCGCCGCACCACGAAGGTGCAGCGGTCCAGGAACGCGCCCCGGTACTGACCGGGCAACCGCCCTACACGTCGCGGTTGTTGAGCGTGAGGAAGGCGCCGCCGAGCGCCACGCCCGTCACGGCGATCATGATCCACAGCGGGTCCCAGCCGGTCGGGCCCGAAACCGGCGGTGCCGAGTTGTCGTAGAGCACGGCGAGCTGGCTGGGCACCGAGTACTCCAGCAGGGCCTGCTGGAGGTCCTTGAGCGACCTGAGAACATGAAGATCGCGAGGACGAGCGGGCAGCAGCACCACGCCGATCATGATGGTGATCGCGCCCGCCGAGTGCCGCACCAGCGTGCCGACGGCCAGCCCGAGCAGGCCGAGCAGCGCCACGAACAGGCCGACGCCGACGGTCGCCTCTGAACCACTGGGAGCCGGCCGGCGAGTCCATCGCCCAGGATGCCCACTCTGGAGCGCGCTGACGAGCGCCGCGAACACGGTGGTCAGGACGAAGACCAGCGCGAAGAAGACGATCGCCTTCGCCGCGAGCACCCGGCTGCGGGCTGGAGCAGGCCGTCAGCGTCGTGCGGATCATGCCGGTGCCGTACTCCGACGCGATGGTCAGGACGCCGAGCGTGATCACGCAGATGGTGCCGAGGAGGACGCCGAAGAAGCCGAAGCTGAGCACCTCGTCGCCGCTCGGCGTCACGGTGTCGGCGGCGGAGACGACCGCGGCCGAGGCCAGGCCGATGCCGACCATGAGCACGATCATCACGCCGAGCGTCCACATCGTGGAGCGCACGGAACGGATCTTCGTCCACTTCGGAGGCGAGCGCGCGTCCTCGAGCGGGCGCGGCGCACCGGGATCGGCGAGGCGTACCTGGGGCCGGTGCCGCCGGTAGCCGGGCGCCGCCAGGGGCCGCTGCGGCGGCGTAGGGCGTGCGGCGTACCTATCGGGCGTCCTTGTCCATGGTCGTGCCGCCGCGCGCGGCGGCGGCGGCGCCGCGTACGTGGGTTCTGGTCCGCGGCCTGCGGCATCCGCGCCGTGGCTGAGGCATCGGGCCGCGGCTGCACTCTGGGGCGGCGGCGGGGCGTACCTTTCAGCCCGGCTGGCTCCCGACCCGGCACCGGGCGCATCCGCTGCGGCGGCATCATGCCCGGCGGCACCTGCTCGCGCAGACCCGCGCGCTGGTCGATGGTGGAGTGGTAGTCGACCGCGCCCTGCGTCATCCGCATGTACGCCTCCTCCAGCGAGGCCTGGTGCGAGAGCTCCCACAGGCGGACGTCCGACTCGTGCGCGAGGTCGCTGATCCGCGGCAGCGGCAGCCCGGTCACCCGCAGTGCGCCGTCCTGCTCGGGCAGCACCTGGCCGCCGGCCCGGTCAGCGCGACGCTCAGCTTCCGCGCTGCTGCGGCTCGGAGTCCGGGTGCGGACCCGGGCGAAGCCCGCCGAGTTGTGCGCGATGAAGTCCTCGACGCATCATGTCGGCGAGCAGCTGGCCGCGCCCGATGACGATCAGGTGCTCGGCGGTGAGGGCCATCTCGCTCATCAGGTGCGAGGAGACGAAGACCGTCCGGCCCTCGGCCGCGAGCGACTTCATCAGGTTCCTGACCCAGAGGATGCCCTCGGGGGTCGAGCCCGTTGACCGGCTCGTCGAAGAGCAGCACCTGCGGGTCGCCGAGGAGCGCGGCGGCGATGCCGAGCCGCTGCTCCCATGCCCAGCGAGAACCCCTTCGAGCGGCGTCTCGCGACCTCCTGCAGACCGACCACACCGAGCACTCCGTCGAGCCCGGCGGGCCGGGATGCCGGCGAGCTGGGCCAGGCTCAGCAGATGGCTGCGTGCGGTCCGCCCGCCGTGCACGGCCTTCGCGTCGAGCAGCGCGCCGACCTGGCGTCGGCGCGTTCGGGAGCTTGCTGTACGGGTAGCGCCACCGATGGTCACGTGACCGGAGGTCGGCTGGTCGAGGCCGAGGATCATGCGCACGTCGTCGACTTGCCCGGAACCGTTGGGTCCGAGGAAGCCGGTGACGGTCCCCGCCGCACCTGGAAGGAAAGCGTTGTACACGGCCGTCTTCGCGCCGTAGCGCTTCGTCAGGCCGACTGCCTCGATCATTCTCCGCACCCATCGGAAGTTCTGAACGGTTTCGAAAGGTTCGACAAGGTTCAGGACGTCGGGGGCACACGCCCCCGTAAGGGTTAGAGGGTATCCGAGCGCCGACGGTTCCGGCCAAGAGTGAGTAAAGGGTTCCGGTGCCCTACCGGGGCGGCGGCAGCGAGTCGTCCAGCGGCGGCAGGTCGTCGTACGGACGCGGCTGCGCGGAGTCGTCGGCGTACGGCAGGAACTCGGTCTGCGGCAGCACCCAGCCCTCTCGCCGAAGATCAGAGTGCCCCTGCTCGCGCAGCCGGCGGTCGGCGCCCGCGGCGGCGACCCAGCTCGTCGCGTCGGGGCCGAGCAGGTCCATCAGCCGCGGCGAGTCCTTTCCAGAGGGAGTCGAGCAGCCCGACTGGTCGCCCCGCCGGGCCGCGGCCGCTCGGTCACCGGGTCGGCGAGGACGCCGTGCGCTGAAGTAGATGTAATGCGCCGCTCAGCCGCTCCCCGGACGGCATGGTCATCTCGAAGTCGCCGCCGGGCAGTATCGCCCGCCGGTAGTCCGGGAACTCCGTGTCGTCGACCGCCTTGAGCTGCGTGGCGTCCAGCCACGTCACCACTCAGCTGCGTCTCCCGCCTCGCGGTCCACGTACAGGGGTGCCCGGGACGTAGCCGGCCGGGCTGATGTGCCCTGAGCAGCCGACCGCGATCCCGCGCACCCGCACCGGCACCATCGGCACCGCGGCCGGGATGCCGAGCCGGGTCAGCTTGTGCGTGACCTGGCCCGGGGGACGCGTTCGAGCCGACCGCGATCACCGGGTGGCGGCGGCCGGTGGCGGCCTGCCCGCGGTCCACGAGGGCCTCGTCGAGGCGGCGCTGGGCGGCCTCCTCGACGTACCACTCGCCGGAGCCGCTGGGGGGCGCACGTCCAGCTCAGGAGCTTCGTCGTCGACGAGCAGGACGGTACGGGTGCGGGACGTCCGGGATAGGTCAGGGGCTGCCTGGCCGGTACGTCGTCAAGGCCCAGCGCCGCCAGGCTTCGGTCCTCAGTCCTCACGATGGTGCCCTCCGGGGATGGTCACGCGGTGCGGGGACGGCCTTCCACGGGAACAGGTACCCGCGCGGCGCGTTCGTTGCCCTTCTCCTGGCGGGTTGATCGGTGCGGATCGGGGGAAAGTAGCCATTCACCCGTGGGGAGGCCGGGCAAGTCCGGTACGGGGAGGGAGTTGGGGCCGATGGTGAGGTGGCGACGGAGGGCGGGCGGGCACCCCAGGTACCGGACGTCCGTTCGCAGGTGGATCGCGGGCCGCACCGTCCACGCGCTGCTGCTGATGACGCTGACCGCCCTCGCGGCGCTGTCCGCCGTCATCGCGGTGGTCTGGACGCTGACCGAGCACCTCGCCGCGCTCGGTCGGCGAGCGGTTCGGGGACCAGGAGGCGCTGCTCGACCTGGGACTGTCGGTGCTGCGCGCAGCGTCGCACGGACAGCCTCAGCCCGAACCGGACAGCACCGCCCACCAGGTCCCTGGTTCACGGTCGTGCCTCGGTGACCGGCGCGCTCCGCGCCCGCCGTGCTCCCTCGGCTTCGTGCTGATCAAGATGTTCGCGCTGCGCCCGTTCGTCTGGCGGCGGCGCGCCTCCATCTCGCACGCCTGGTCCGCCGACTTCCCCGGGTACTCGCGCGCCCACGCGACCAGCAGCGACGCGATCATCGCGATCCGCTTCTACAACCGCTTCGACAACCTCTCCGTCGTCGACCTGCACGCCCGCGCCCATCTGCGCTACCTCGAACGCTCGCCGCACGACGGCAGCCTCGTCATCTACAAGAAGTGGCTCAAGGTCCTCGACGAGAAGGGCGAGGCGGCCGACGAGCGCTGCTGGCTCGCCGTCGAGCGCGGCGCGCCCTTCACCGTGTGGATCCCGGTCGAGGCGCCGGTGACCGAGCTGCCCTTCGACCGCATCCAGGGCAGGACCTGACGCGGTCGACCGGGAGTGGAGCTGATGGTGCGGCTGACGGCGCGCACGGTCGGGCTCGGCACGGAGGTCGCCGACGAGCGCTGGTTCACGGTCGGGCCCGAGGACTTCGAACTGGGCCGTTTCGTGCCCTGAGCCCGACCTGGACCGGGACGTGTGGGAGTGGGACGGCTGGCGATCGCTGACGAGCTGCTGCCCGACCCGGGCGTCAGGCGTCCCGCTTCTTCAGCAGCACGTACCCGACCAGCAGTGCCGCCGCCACCCACACCAGCAGGATCGCGAGGCCGCCCCACGGGCCGTACGGGGGCGTCGTCGTTGGGTGGGGAGACCACCTGCATGACCTGAGGCCCGCCTGGTCGGGAAGTACTGGGCCACCTTCTTCGTCGCCGAGACGCTGCCGAGGATCGGTGAGACGAGGAAGAAGAACGGCATGAGGATGCCGAGCGAGAGCATCGGGGGAGCGGAGCATCGCCGCGACGCCCATGGAGAACATCGCGATCAGCGTCATGTGATCGGCGGCGCCGAGGACCGCGCGCGCAGCACGCTCTGGGGCGCCGAGGTCGGTCCGGTGGTCGCCGAGCATCAGCTGGCCGAGGAAGAACGCCGCGAAGCTCGTGACCAGGGCCACGACGAGCGCGAGCAGCGCGGCGACCGCGACCTTCGAGGAAGAGGAACGTGGCGCGCTGCGGCACCGCGGCGAGCGAGGTGCGGATCATGCCCGTGCTGTACTCGCTCGCGACCACCAGGACCCCGAAGACGATCATCGCCAGCTGGCCGAGGGTGAGGCCGGAGAAGGAGATGAACGTCGGGTCGAAGGTCAGCTTGTCCGCGGTGGAGAGGTTCTTGAACTCGTTCTTCGACAGGGCGCTGATCAGCATGCCGAGCCCGACGGAGACGATCACGGCGAGGCTGAGCGTGAGGGCCGTCGAGTTCACCGACTTGATCTTGGTCCACTCGGACCGGAGGACCTGGGCCGCGGCCATCTCAGACGCCCCTCTTGTTGCCGTTGCTGCCGTTGTCGCCCTTGCCCTGCTGCCAGGAGGCTCCCCAGCCCTGCTGCGGCTGCTGTTGCGGTGGCGCCGCCGTCGGCGGAGAGCTGGCGTCCGAGTGTGCGTGGTACTCGACCGACTCCGCCGTCAGCTGCATGAACGCCTCCTCAGGGACGCCTGCTGAGGACTCAGCTCGTGCAGGACGAGCTGATGCCCCGCGGCCAGCTCGCCCAGTTCCTCGGGAGTGGCCGTCGATCTCCAGCGTGCCGTTCCCGGCCTCGACGACCGTGATCCCGGCCGTGTGCAGGGACGTCGAGCAGCCGCTCGCGCTGCGGCGAGCGCAGCCGTACGTAGCTCCGGGAGTTCTGCCGGATGAAGTCCGCCATCGAGGTGTCGGCGAGCAGCCGGCCCTGGCCGATGACGACCAGGTGGTCCGCGGTGAGGGCCATCTCGCTCATCAGGTGCGAGGACACGAAGACCGTGCGGCCGGCCGCCGCTAGGGACTTCATCAGATTGCGGATCCAGTGGATGCCCTCCGGGTCGAGTCTCCGTTGACCGGCTCGTCGAACATCAGGATCCGCGGGTCGCCGAGGAGCGCGCCCGCGATGCCGAGGCGCTGCCCCATGCCGAGCGAGAAGCTCTTGGCCTTCTTCCGGGACACCGCGGTGAGCCCCACCGTGTCCAGGACCTCGGTCACCCGGCCCCTGGGGGATCCCGTTCGACTGGGCCAGACAGAGGAGGTGGTTGTAGGCGCTGCGACCGCCGTGCATCGCCTTCGCGTCGAGGAGCGCGCCGATGTAGCGGAGGGGGTCCTTCAGCTGGGCGTAGTGCTTGCCGTCGATCCGCACCGAGCCCGCGGTCGGGCTATGAGGCCCAGCATCATCCGCATCGTGGTGGACTTGCCCGCGCCGTTCGGGCCCAGGAAGCCGGTCACGATGCCCGGCTGCACGGTGAACGTCAGATTGTTGACGGCCGTCTTCTCGCCGTACCGCTCGGTCAGCCCCTCGGAGCTCGATCATGCGGCAACGCTAAAACGGGCAAAAAGCCCCCCTGCCACTTGGGGCAGGGGGGCTTCGGGCCGCCGGGGAACGGGTGTCAGCGGGACTGCTGAGCCGGCACCCCGCGCGAGATCGGCTCGTCCTCGGCCGGCGCACCCGCGGCGGCGACCGCCGCACCGGTGAGCGTGGCCAGCATCTCGCGCACGTTCGTGAGCTGGGCGTTGATCGAGTCGCGCCGGTTCGTCAGCGCCGCCAGCTCGCGCTCGGACTCCGAGCGGATGCGGTCGGCCTTGGCGTTCGCGTCGGCCACGATGTCCCTCGGCCTGGCGCTGGGCCGTCTCCACCGTCTGGCGGGCGCGGCGCTCGGCGTCGGTGCGCAGCTTCTCGGCCTCCAGGCGGAGCTGCTCCGCACGGTGCTCGATCTCCGCGAGACGCTTCTCGGCCTTGGCCTGACGCGAGGCCAGGTCGCGCTCGGACTGCTCGCGGCGCTTGGGCCAGGTTCGTCTCGAAGTCCGCGGCGGCCTGGGCGGCCTTGGCGCGCGTCTCCTCGAAGAGCGCGTCCGCCTCCTCGCGCTTGGACTGCGCGTCCTTCTGCGCCTCGGTGCGCAGCGAGGTCGCCTCGCCCTTGGCCTTCTCGACGATCCGGACGCCCTCGTCCTCGGCCTTGGCCTTGCGCTCCCGCGGCGAACGACTCCGCGTCGTTGCGCACCTGCTGGGCCGCCGACTCGGCGAGCTCTCGGTGCTGCTCGGCGGCCCGGCGGGCCTCCTCGCGCAGGTCCTGGCCTCCTCGGCGAGGCGGAGGATCTTCTCGACGCTGCGCCCAGGCCGGCGTACGACGGCTCCGCGTCGTTCACCTGGGCCTGGGCGTTCTGCGTCTCGAGGTGGAGTTCCTCGATGCGCTTTTCCAGAGCAGTGATTCGAGCAAGAGCGCTGTCACGGTCGGAGACGAGCTTGGAGATTCGTTCGTCCACCTGAGCGCGGTCGTACCCACGCCGCACAAGCTCGAAGCCGTAGGGGAAGTGTCGCTCATGGGGTTCCTGTCGAATGAGACCGGTGAGGTGATAGGGGGAATCCTAGGGGGCCAAGCGGCGTGTCATCGAGCAGATGCCCGTTTGATCTGGAGAATGACACCCCTTTGAGTGGCGTAACGGCGGAGTGCTTGCCAGAAGAAGGGCCGAAGGTCCTAAACAAGCACGACAGTTGTCCTCCTGGCTAGCCCTCTGCCCCTTGCCACCCGAACGTGTGGCCCCCGCTGTGGCGCCCGCCTTGACGCCGCCGTCTTGCCCCCGCCACCGGACGGTGTCGAAAGACTCCAACGCCTCCAGCACGTCCTGGACACGGAGATCTCCGCGTTGATGTCCTCGCGACGCCTGACCAGGACGCCCAGCTCGCGCTGACCCTTTTCGATCATGGAACTGGCCTCGGCCTCCGCATCGGCCCTGAGCTTTTCCGCCTCGCGCGTGAGCTCGGCCTTTTTCTGCTCGGCTTCCTGAGCGCACCCTCGGCCTTTTTCACGGCGGCGATACGGACCTTGCCGGCCTCCGAATTGGCGCGTCGTTCAGCAGGTCCTTGGCCTTGGTCTGCGCCTCGGTGAAGCTGCTCCTCCGCGGCCTTGACCAGCGCGTCGCACCGCTCGCCCGCGTTCTTCATGGCCTCCGCCGATTCGCGGCGCGCGCGCTCGTGCAGTTCCTCGATCTCGCCGGTGATCCGGTCGCGCAGCTCCTCGGCCCGCTCCCTTATCTGCGTCGCGTCCCGGCGGGAGCGCCGACGAGCAGCCTCGTCCGCGTCCGTCCTGGCCTCTCTCCACCCGCGCGTTGCCCTCGACGGTGCCCTCGGCGACCAGGCGGTCCGCCTCGCTGCGGGCCGCACCGACCATGGTGTCGGCCTGCGCCTCCGCGTCCGCCGCGTCTTCTGTGCCGACTCCTGCGCCTGCGGGTCCGCTTGTCGGCCCGGCCGCGGACTCCGTGATCAGCTTGTCGACCTGCTCAGCGGCCTCCGTACGCGCGCTTGTTGGCGTCCTTGCGGGCTCTGTCCAGCGTGCGCTCCGCCTCGTCCCGCGCGCGTCGACGCGATCCGGTCGGCCTCCTGGGCGGCCTCCGCCTTGACCCGCTCGGACTCCGTGCGGATCCGCTCGGCGCGTTGCTGCGGCGGAGCCGACCGTCTCGGCGGCCTCGGCGCGCAGCCGCTCGCGTCCCCGGTCGCGTCCGAGATCAGCTTCTCGCCTTGGCCACGGACTCGGCACGGACCCGCTCCGCCTCGGTCCGGGTGTCGGTCGTCAACTGCTCGGCGGCGGCCGCCGATTCGGCGTCGCAGCCGCTCGGCCTCCGCGGTCGCGGCGGAGACCAGCTCCTCGGCCTTCGCGGTCGACTCGGCGCGGACCCGCTCCGCCTCGCGTTCGTCTCCGTCGTCAGCCGCTCGGCCTCGGACGTCGCCTCGGTGATCAGGGTGTCGGCCTGCGCCGCGGCGTCGGACCCGGATCCGGTTGGCGTCCTCGCGGGCCTCGGCACGGGTGCGCGAGGCGTCCTGGTCGGCGCCCGTGCGCAGGTCGGCGGCCTTCGGTGCGGACCCGCTGGGCGTGCTCGGACGCGTCGGTGCGCAGCCGCTCGGACTCGGCGATCGCCTCCGAAACGGTGCGCTCCGCACGGACTTGGCGGCCTCCGACTCGGCGGCGGCCTCACTCCCGTACGCGATTGGCGTCCTCGGTCGCCCGCTCGCGCTCCGCGTACGCGTCGGAGCGGACCCGGTCCGCCTCCCTCCTGCGCCTCCTGCGCTTGTGCGCTCCCGCCGCGTGCTCGGCGGCCGAGCGCAGCCCGGCGATCTCCTCCTGGGCCTGCTCCTGGAGCCCGGACACGGAGTCGCGGACCTGCTGCGCGGTCTGCTCGGCGGTGGCGACCATCTCGGTCGCCCGCCGGTCGGCCTCCTCGACCAGCCGCGTCGCCTCGGTCTGTGCCTCGTCGACCCGGGCGCGCGCCACGCGCGAGCAGCTCCTCGCTCTGCTCGCGGGCGCCCGCGCGCGCTCCTGGTCGGCCTCATGGCGCGCGGCTGCCCGAGCGTCTCCTCGGCCTCGCGACGGCGCCGGGTGGCCTCCTCCTGCGCGGCTGCCAGCTCCTCCGCGGCCTCCGCGTAGATCCGCTCGGCCGCGGCCTGCGCCTCGGCGCGGGATCCGGTCGGCGGACTCCTGCGCCTCCGTCTTGAGCCGCTCCGCCTCGGTGGCGGCCTCGGTCCGCAGCCGGATCGCGACGTTCTCCGCCTCGGAACGGGTCGTCGACGCGTCCGAAGCGGCCTCGTGCGCAGCCGCTCGCGCCTCCGTCTCGGCCTGCGCCTGCAGCGTCCGACGCGCTCGGCGGCCCGTGCGCAGCCGGTCGGCCTCGTCGGCCGCCTCGCGGCGCAGCCGCTCACCCTCGGCGCGCGCGTCGTCCAGCGTCGTCTCGGACGCCGTGAGCCGCTCCTCGGCCTCCGGGTGCAGCCGGGTCAGCTCGCGGCCGCCTCGTCCCGCCGGGCGCTTATGGCCCCGCTCGGTCTCCTCCCTGAGGGACTGCGCGGCACGCCCGCGTCGGCCTTGGTGGCCTCGGCCTGCTCCTCGGCCTCGGCGCGGTGCCGCTCGGCCTCCGCACGCGTGCGCTCCAGGGTCTCCTCGGCCTGCTTGCGCAGCGACGTGGCGCGCTCGATGGCCTCGGTGCGGACCCGCTCGACTCCGTCGACGCCGCACCGCGCAGCTCGTCGGCGTCCGACCCTTCGCCTTGGCGAGGAGCTGCTCGGCGGTGCTGGCCGCCTCCTCGATCTGCTGGACGGCTCGCGGCGGGCCTCGGCCCGGGATCCGCTCGCCCTCCTCGACGGCCTCGGCCCGCGCAGCTGCTCGGCCTCGCCGCGCAGCCGGCGCGCTCCTCCCTGCAGCTCGACCGTCTTGGCGCGGTAATTCTGGTGTCGTCGCTTCGCCGTGCCCGCGAGCTGCTCGGCGATGCCGGCGCCCCGGAGCGCAGCCGGTCGGCCTCCGCCTCGGCCTCGGCGCGGATCCGCTCGCCTCCTCGGCGGCGGCCCGCGTCGTCGACTGGGCCTCCTCCGGAGGCCTTGTTCAGCACGTCCTCGGCGCTGCGGGCGTCTGGGCGAGCTCGGGCCCGCGGTCTCCTCGGCCGGGACCGTGTACGGGCCTTCTCCGCGGCCTC
Organism: Streptomyces sp. KL116D; assembly: GCF_030766975.1. Classification (NCBI taxonomy): domain Bacteria; kingdom Bacillati; phylum Actinomycetota; class Actinomycetes; order Kitasatosporales; family Streptomycetaceae; genus Streptomyces; species Streptomyces sp. KL116D. Next base: position 31,755 of record NZ_JASERH010000062.1, read on the forward strand.
CGCGATCACCTGTCGGCCTCGGCGCGCGTGCGTGGCGACGCCTGCTCGGCCTCCGACTTCGCGGCCTCGGCCTCCTGGTCGCCCCGCCGACCAGGCGGGCGACCTGCTCCTTGGCGGTCCGGCTGCGCTGCTCGTTCGCGGACTCGGCGCGCCGCAGCTGCTTGGCCGCGTCATCCTTGGCGGCCGCGAGCACCTTGTCGGCCTCGGCACGCGCTCGCGCAGCGCGGTCGTCCGCCTCGGCATGCGCTGCCCGGCGGCCCGGCTCGAGCTCGTGGACCGGCGGCGCGCGGCGTCCGGCTCGGCGGTGCGTCGACGTGCGGACCTGCTCCGCGTGGTCGGTGGCCTCCTGCGCCTGGGCGGACGCGGCGTTCAGCAGCCGCTCGGCGTCCTGTGCGCGCGCGCGGCAGGAGCGCCTCGGGCCTCGCGCGGGCGGCGCTCCGCCTCGGCGCCGACGCCGGCGGCTGGCCTCGGCGGCGACCCGGGCGGCCTCGCGCGCGGGCGGCGGCCAAGGCCTGGTCGGCCTCGGCACGGGACTCGCTCGAGCAGCCGGCGGGCCTGCTGCTCGGTGCGGGCGCGCAGCTGCTCGGCCCACTGCACGTTCTCGTTCACGTGCGTCTCGACCGTCGGCGGCGCTCGGCCAGCTCCTGGTCGAGCTGCTGGCGCCGGCTGGCCGCCCCGTGTGCAGCTCGGTCGGCCGCGATGCTGCTCGGCGTGCTCCTGGAGGATCCGCTGCGCCCGCGCACGGGCCTCGCGCAGCTCGCGCTCGGCGTCGGCGCGCAGCTGGTCGGCCTGGATCTGGGCGTTCCGCAGCAGCTGCTCGGCCTGGTAGCCGATGTCAGCCCCGTCACTAGGCAGGCCGGGACGCGAGGCTGCGGCGCGCCTCGTGCAGCTGGCGCGCAACACCTCCACCTGGTAGCCCAGGTCCTCGCGTGCCGACGCCTTCTGCCGGTCTTTCAGCCGGTCCATCTCGGCTTCGAACCGCGAGAGGTGGTCGGTCTCAGCCGGCCGCCGGCTCGTCCTGGCGTTCGTAGCCCCGCACTGCGCGGTCCCATCCGTCCCCTGGTCGCGAACTCTGCCTTACGAGCCCCGTCCGTCCGCCGAACGGGGCCCCCGGGGAATGGTGTCAGATCGGACACCCAGACGGCGCTGTCGGCACCTCCGCCGTTTGCCGTCCGACTGCCGCGGCGCGTCCCCGATCCCCGGCCCCCAGCCCACGACTGCCCGCTTGGAGGCGGGCAGTCGCGCCCCAACGCTACCGGCCCTGAGTATGTGGAGGTCAGTGCCCGCGAGCCCTGGGGTGCGACGGTGACGAGCTCGGTCAGCACGCCGTGGCAGTCGCGGGGTGCAGGAACGTGATCCGCGAGCCCATCGAGCCGCCGCGCTCGTCGTACCAGGACCCGCGCACGCCCTTGGTCGCGGACGGCCGCCGCGTCGCGCGTCGACGTCCGCGGTGCCGAAGGCGATGTGGTGCGACGCCCTCGCCGTTCTTGGCCAGCCACTTGCGCGACCGCGGAGTCCCCGCGGGTCGGGCTCGCAGCAGCTGGAGGTAGGAGGCGCCGCCGTCGCGACGTCTCGTTGATCTTGAGCATGGCTTCGCGACGCCCTGCTCCTCGTTGATCCTCGGTGAACACCTGGAAGCCGTAGGTGGTTGGGTAGATCTCGACGGTCTTGTCGAGGTCGAAGCAGGCGATCCCGATGTGGTCGATTCGCGTGAGCATGCTGACAGTGCAGCGCGATCCATCGAGTGAGTTACGCAACGTGCGCGCCGATCACACCATCGTGCCGATGACGTGCGAGGGGTACCGCTCAGTACGTGACGAGTAAACCCTCGTTCACTCCGCAGTCCCCCAGGCTGGAAGGGGCCGTGCCTCATGTCTAGGAACGACCGGTACCACCTCAGTGATCGTCGCTGGGGCGCGGACGCCCATGGGCCGTCTGCTCGGCTCGCTCAGAGTCTTCTCCGGAGCCGACCTCGGCGGCTTCGCCATCAAGGCCGCGCATCGACCGTGCGGGGATCGGCGGCGACCAGGTGCAGTACGTGATCATGGGCCAGGTGCTGCAGGCCGGGGCAGGGCAGATCCCCGGCACGTCAGGCCGCCGTCAAGGCCGGCATCGATGCACGTCCCGGCGCTCACCATCAACAAGGTGTGCCTGTCCGGCCTCGACGCCATCGCGCTCGCCGACCAGCTCATCCGTGCCGGCGAGTTCGACGTCGTCGTCGCCGGCGCCAGGGTCCATGACCAACGCCCCGCACCTGCTGCCGAAGTCCCGCGACGGCTTCAAGTACGGCGCGGTCGAGATGCTCGACGCGATGGCGTACGACGGGTCTGACCGACTCCTTCGAGGGACATCCCATGGGCGCCTCGACGGAGAAGCACAACACCCGCCTCGGGCATCGCCCGCCCCGAGCAGGACGAGAGTCGCCGCCCTCTCCCACCAGCGGGCCGCGGCCGCGCAGAAGAACGGCCTGTTCGAGGCCGAGGTCACGCCCGTCGAGATCCCGCAGCGCAAGGGCGATCCTGTCCTGCTTCAGCAAGGACGAGGGCATCCGCGCCGAGACGACCGCCGAGTCAGCTCGGCAAGCTGCGCCCGGCGTTCGCCAGCGCCGGCACGATCACCGCGGGCACCTCGTCGCAGATCTCGACGGCGCCGCCGCCGTGGTCGTGATGAGCAAGGCCAAGGCGCAGGAGCTCGGCCTTCGACTGATCGCCGAGATCGCGCGCGCACGGGAACGTGGCGGGCCCGGACAACTCCTCCAGTCCCAGCCGTCGAACGCGATCCAGCACGCCCTGAAGAAGGAGGGCATCGGCGTCGAGGACCTCGACCCTCATCGAGATCAACGAGGCCTTCGCGGCGGTCGCCGTGCAGTCGACGAAGCGACCCTCGGGTGTCCTCGGGAAAGGTGAACGTCAACGGCGGCGCCATTGCCCTGGGTCACCCGATCGGGATGTCCGGCGCCCGTATCATGCTGCACCTCGCTCTCGAACTGAAGCGGCGGGCGGCGGCATCGGCGCGGCCGCGCTGTGCAGGTGGCGGCGGCCAGTGACGCGCTCGTGGTGTGGCACCCGGCGTAGCCGACCCGCGGTGGCTGTGGATTGTGGCTTGAGCGAACGGAGCTGTGATGCAGTGACGTCCCCCACGCTGGTCGCCCAGGCGAGGGAGGGCAGGCCGCGGGCCGTGGCCCGGCTGATCTCGCCCGTGGAGGGGCGTCCCCGCAGCTGCGTGAGCGTCATGGCCGCGCTGGCGCCGCTGACGGAGAAGCGCGTGTACGTGGTCGGGCTCACCGGGTCGCCCGGCGTCGGCAAGTCGACGTCGACGTCGGCCCTGAGGAGCGCCACCGGCAGGCCGGGAAGCGGGTCGGCGTGCTCGCCGTCGACTCCGTCCTCGCCGTTCAGCGGCGGCGCCCTGCTGGCGACCGGGTGCGGATGTCGAGCACGCCTCCGACCCCGGCGTCTACATCCGCTCGATGGCCACCTGCGGCCACCTCGGCGGTCTCACCTGGGCCGCGCCGCAGGCGATCCGGGTGCTCGACGCGGCGGGCTGCGACGTCGTCCTCGTCGAGACCGTGGGCGTCGGCCAGTCCGAGGTCGAGATCGCCTCGCAGGCGGACACCAGCGTCGTGCTCCTCGCGCCCGGCATGGGCGACGGGATCCAGGCCGCCAAGGCGGGATCCTGGAGATCGGCGACGTGTAGCGTGGTCAACAAGGCGGGACCGGGACGGCGCGGACGCCACCGCCCTGCGAGCTCAACCACATGCTGGGGCTCGGCGAGTCCCGCGGCCCTCGGGCGACTGGCGGCCGCCGATCGTGAAGACCGTCGCGGCGCGCGGCGAGGGCATCGACGAGGTCGTCGAGGCGCTGGAGAAGCACCGCGCGTGGATGGAGGAGCGCGGCGTGCTCGCGGAGCGCCGGGCGGCGCAGGCGCCCGCGAGGTCGAGACGATCGCCGTGACCGCGCTGCGCGAGCGCATCGGCGACCTCCGGCGACCGCCGGCTCGGCGCGCTGGCCGAGCGGATCGTGGCCGGTGAGCTCGATCCCTACCGGGCGGCGTGACGAGCTGGTGGAGGGCCTCACCGGTTCCTGACCCCCTGTCCCCGGCCGCAACCCTGTTACGGTGTGGCTCATGTCTTTCTCCGTGCATAGAGAACTCCGGTGCGTCGACGCCCTGTTGAGCTCTCCACGCATGCTTCGTTCCGAGGAAACCCACCATGTACGCCGCCGTGTTAGCGGACCCTCGTACGCCCTGCGCACCTTTGGCGCCGCCCCGATCGGGCGCCTCTCGTACGGGACCGTCGCCCTCTTCCCTGATGCTCGCCGTGACCGCCGCCACCGCTTTCTACGCCGTCGCGGGCGCGGTCATGGCGCTCACGGCGCCGCCAGCGTGCTCCTGTCACCGCTGCGCGCCCTGTTCATCGACCGCTACGCGGCGCGCGCGCGCTGCCCCCGATGGCTTGTCGTACGCGCGCCGCTCGCGGTCTTCGCCACGGTCGCCTGGCGCCCTGGGGGCGCTGGGCTATGCTCGTGGCGCCTCGCCCTGCCGACCGGGGCGTTCACCCCGCTGCTCGGGCCCACGATGCGCACCCGTGTGGGGCCGGCTGCTGTCCGACCGGCGGCCGCTGCAGGGGTCTACAGCCTCGACGGGGTCGCCGAGGAACCGCTCCTGGTGTGGTCCGCTGCTCGTCGGGGTGCTGGTGCTGTGGGCGCCGGCCGCCTTCGGCGTCGCCCTGCGGGGCTCGTGGCCGTCGGCACGCTGGCGTTCGTCGCGTCGCCCGCGGTGGCGGGGGTGGCGCCGGTGCCGAGGTCCGGGCGGCGGCGGCGTCCGCGGAAGATCGCGTGACCTGCGCCAGCCCGTGGTCGTGACCCGCGTCCGGGACCGCGCTGGGGCGCGGCCGATCTGCCTTTCGTCCTCGCGTTCGCGGAGGGGCAGCGCGGCGCTCGGCGGCGGGATCCTGGCGGCGCTCTCGGCGGGCAGCGCGGTGGGCGGACTGCTCAGCGGCGCGCCGTCGACTGGCGCGGCCCGGGCCCAGTGCCCGGCTGCCGTTTCCTGGCCGCGGGTCTGGCGGCGCGCTCGGCGGCGCGGCGCTCGCGCGCCCGCTGCCCGCGCGCTGGCCCTGGCGGCGGCGTGCGTGGGCCATCTTCGTCGCCGCGCCGGCCCTGACCACGGCGTACCTGATCGCGGACGGAGTCGGTGGGACGGCGGCTTTCCGCAATGCAGGCTGCATGGTCCAACACGTCCCCGAACGCGGGCAGTTCGGCGAGGGCACGGCAGAGTGCGCCTGGTGGGCTTTCACGTACCCGGCTACCCGCTCTGCTTTCGCGGCGGCGGCCCTGGCCGCTGGCGACGGCACTGCTCGAAGGGCGGCGAAGATCACCGGCGGCAGCCGGCCCAAGGGCCAGCCGACCAAGCAGCCCGCCACTTCAAGCCCCTCCGGCGATTGAGGAGCGGGGTCGGGGGCGGTGCCCCGAGACCGCACCCGCACTTTGAGCCTCCGGCGATTGAGGAGCGGGGTCGCGCCAGCCGAGACCGCACCCCGGTGCGCGCGCCGCCGTCAGTCGTCGTCCGGAGTCCGGGTCCGAGGACGACGACCGGTCCACGGTCACCGCACCCGACCGGAGGTCCACTGCCAGTCGCGCTGCGTCCCGTCCGCCGAGGTCGCCCTCGACCTCCCAGACCCGGACCGCCCTCTGTCGTCGTCCGCGTCCACGGAGGTCACCGTGCCCTTGGCGGCGCGGCCGGCGGGCGGTCCGCGGCGGACGTCGACGCGTTCTGAGCGCGTCGGCGACCCGCGCCGCCTGGCCGGGGCGTCGTCGCCGTCGTCATCGTCGTCGGCCTTCTCGACGTGCGACCCGAGGACCTTGCCCGTACCGTCGACCTCGACGTGATGCCAGGTGCCGCCGGAGCCGATGACGTCGACGTCCCAGACGAGGCGGGCCGTCGTCGGAGTCGAGGTCGGCGCCGGCCGCGACGCCCGACGTGTGCTTCAGGGCGGCGGCGATCGCGTCCTCGGCCTTGATCTTCGCGCCCTTCGCCTCGTCCGCGTTCTCCCGGGCGTCGCCGACACCGTCGTCGGTGACCCCGCACGGTCGACCTCGACGGCTGGTCGTCGTCCGAGACGGTCACCGCAGGTGGCAGTGCCCCGCGCACCAGCAGGGCGACGGCGGCGATGGCGGAGATGACGGTCGTACAGCGCCATGAGGTCTCCCGTCGTTCTGCGGAGTTCGTGTCCGACGGGAACCAACTCCGCCCGAGTGATCCTGAGCCCCCGCTGAAGGAGCCTGAAGAAGGCTTCAGGTTCGACCTGCCACCCTGGCCGCACATGCGCTTGCCTGATTAGTCGAGGACGAAAAGCGGCTCGCCCTGTCGCTCGCCAAGGGGCTCACCGCCGAGGCTACGCCGTGGACGTGGTCCACGACGGCTCGAGGGGCTGCACCGCGCGAGCGAGGGGGCGTGCGACCTGGTCGTCCTCGACATCATGCTGCCCGGCATGGGAAACGGCTGCCAGCGTGCGCCGCCCTCGCGCCGCGAGCATCGACGTGCCGATCCTGATGCTGACCGCGAAGGACGGCGAGTACGACGAGGCGGGAGCTGGGCTCACCGGCGCGGACGACTACCTGACGAAGCCGTTCCTCGTACGTGGTGCCTCGTCGCGCGCGTGAAGGCGCTGCGGCGTCGCCGGGGAGCGCGCGCGTCCCCGGTGCACACGGTCGGGCCGTACGCGGTGGACACCGCCGCCCGCCAGGGTCACAGCACGCCGACGACGGTGAGGTCGCCCTGACGGCGAAGGAGTTCTCGGTCCTGGAGCAGCCTGTCGCGGGCCGGGGAGGTCGTGTCGAAGGGCGACATCCTGGAGCACGTGCGGGACTTCGCCTACGAGGGCGACCCGAACATCGTCGAGGTGTACGTCGGCGCGCTGCGCCGCAAGCTCGGCGCCTCCCTGATCAGGACCGCGCGCCGGCTACCGCCTGGAGGTCCCGCGATGGAACGGGTCTTCGGCTCCGTACGCTCCCGCGCCGCCCTCGCCGCGACCCTCGTCGTCGCGGTCGCCCTGGTCGCGGCCGGCACGGCCGTGCTGCTCGCGCTGCGCTCCAACCTCACCGGACAGGCGGGCAGCGCCGCTGACTCCCGGTGCGCGCAAGGTCGCCACCCAGCTGGCCACCGGCACAGCGCGCCGGACGCCCTCGACCTGGACAGCGACGACCGGGCCGGCGCAGGTCGTCGACGAGGACGGACGGCTGGTGGCCGCGTCCGGACGACCTGGAGGGATCACCGGCACCGGCACGGGCGCCGTACGCCCCGAGGCCGCCGTCACCGACGACGACCACGGCGGCCGCGGCGAGGACGATGACGACGCGGGTGACGACGACGGCGGCCGTGGCAAGGTCCGGACACGACGGGTACGCCGACGGCACCGCCACCGTCGACGGTGACAGCGCCGACTACCGGTTCGCCGCGGTCGAGGTCGAGGACACCGCGTACGGCACGCTGACCGTGTACGCGGGGCGCCCGCTGGCGGCCGAACAGAGCGCCGTGTCCACGGCGCTGACGTCGATGCTGATCGGCTTCCCGGTGCTGCTCGTGGTCGTCGGCGGCGTCACCTGGCTGGTGACCCGGCGCGCTGCGGCCGGTGGAGGGCATCCGTACTCGAGATGGCCGCCATCACCGCCTCCCCAGGGACCTGGGCCGCCGGTGCCCGAGCCGGACACACATGACGAGGTCGCCCGGCTGGCCCGGGACCACGAACGAGACGCTCGCGGCCCTGGAGGACTCGGTGGACCGTCAGCGGCGGTTCGTCGCGACGCCCCGCACGAGCTGCGCAGCCCGATCGCCAGCCTGCGCACGCAGCTGAGTCGGCGCCGCCCACCCGGAGTTGCTCGGATGTGGGACGGCGCCGTCGAGGACAACTGCGGCTGCAGGAGCTCGCCGCCGATCTGCTCCTGCTCGCCCGGCTGGACGCGGGCGAGCAGCCCGCGGCGGCGATGCCGACCTGGTCGCCCTGGTCCGCGAGAGCCGCTCGCGGCGCGTCGGCGACCAGGGTGCCAGGCCGACGGCACCGGGCCGGCGCACGTCGCCGGATCCCGCGGCCAGTTGGCGAGGGTGCTGGGGAATCTGGTGGACAACGCGCAGCGCCACGCCCGTACCGCGGTGGACGTCACCGTGGGCACCGACGGCGGTGGGTGACCTCGCGGTCGCCGACGACGGTGGCGGCGTGCCCGGGAGGGGAGCGGGGCGCGGGTCTTCGAGCGGTTCGTACGGCTCGACGACGCGCGGTCCTGGGACGGCGGCGGGGGCCGGTCTGGGAGCTCGCCATCGCCCGGGACGTGGCCGAAAGCGGCACGGCGGCATCGCTGACGGTGCGCACCGCGCCGCGGGGCGGGGGCCCTGTTCGAACTCGGGCTGCCCAGGCTCCAGTAGGGAGCGTCACGGAGGAGGTCGGCGGTCTCCCGGATGCTCAGGTCTTCGCAATGGTCACGGTTTTGCCGCGCTGCGAACGCAGGTGCTCGGCGATGGGTGTGAGCGCCTCGCGGAGGCTGCTCAGCGACTCCGCGGGGGACGAGGTCCATGAAGTGCTGACGCACGGACGCCACGTGGTGCAGGGGCGACCTTCTTCATGGTCTCGAAACCGAAGTCGGTGAGCACGGTGTACAGTCCGCGCCGGTCCGACTCGCAGTTCTCGCGGCGGACGAGGCCCGCGTTCTCCATCCGGGTGATCTGGTGCGAGAGCCGGCTCTTGGACTGCGTGTCGCCGCAGCCAGGTCGCTCATCGCATCCGGTGGTCCTCCCGCTTCGGAGAGGTTCACCAGGATCTCGTAGTCGTTCATCGTCGAGGCCAGGCAGCTGGAGGTCCTTCTCCAGCTGGTAGTTCAGCAGCCGGTTGACCTCCAGGTGGGTGCGCCAGGCGCACTGTTCCTCGTCGGTCAGCCACGGGGTGGCCGTCTCGGTCTCCCATGGAATCGATTCTACCTAAGAAGTTGAAAGGCGAACGAATGTGGGTGACGCCTCGCTGTACGCGCCCCGAACGCGCAATGGGGTCACGCGTTCGAGCGTCACACTCCGCAGACTACCGCTCACGGCCCGAAAGCGCTGGAGGTCGCCGAGCTGTCGAAGGCGCGGTGCCGTGTGACTGACCGGGCCCGGCCCCTGCCTGACCGCCGGGGACGCTGGGCTGGTGCGTACGTCACCCGTCGCCACCTCGGGCATCAGTGCCTCGCTGGACTGCAGCAGTACCGTCCCGGCGCCCACGAACTCGAACTGGTGCTCCCTCGCCGGAGACCCCGCCGATGCCTGTCATCGCACGTAGACCGCCGATCACGCCCGTCAGATACCGTGGTCGTAATGGTGGCAAGGTGACGGACAGTCAGCCCAGCCGACGAGGGCCTGTGGATCTACGCGGATCGGCGGTTCCATGAACACCACAGGACCGTTTGAAGCGGCGACGAATTTGCCGGTGCCAATGAGTGTCAGGGCCCGGCACGTCGACTGCTTCGGCGCGAGTTGGCTGAAAAGGCGAGCAGATTGCGGCCGGATGGTCAGGGTTGCCGTCATCAGGTCGTACGAGTTCACGTCGAAGGCCCGGTCGGCGAGCAGCATCTTCTGCCGCTCCTCCGCCACCACCCAGTCGCTCGCGTGCAGCAGGGAGTGGAACGCAGGTACCAGCCGGTCGAGCCGGCCGTGCCCGATGCCGTTGAAGTCGATCCGCCCGTAGTAGGCGATCATCTTGCCCTTCTGCAGGAACCACTGACCGCTCTTGGGTTCCACGCAGCAGGGTGTACGCGTTGACGTTGTCGTCCACCGGCAACGTCATAGGTCAGACCACGCCGGTCACGGTTTCTCCTCCGAGGCCTGGACGTACACCGCACCACCGCTCAGCTCCAGCTGGAACGCCTCGCCGCTGCGCCCGGCCCACCATGTCGCGCCAGCCGAGCGCCGTGGACACGCTTGTTGCGCATGCGCCGTGGTGCGCGACGTGCGCCTGCGGGTCGACGTGCACCGGGTTGTTCCCGGGTGATGGGCACCTCGATCACCCGCCGTGCGCCATGACGGCCCACCGCCAGTGCCCTTGAGCGTCGTCGTGAACAGGCCCTGGCCGGTCACCTGGCCGCGCACCATGCCCCTGACGCCCGCCCATGAACATGGTCTGCATCGCAGCGTCCCGTCGAAGGCGAGCAGCCGGTCGGCCTCCACGTACAAGGTGTCGCCGGACAGCGTGATCACCTGGACGTGGTGGCCGCCGTGCCCAGGCAGCACGGTCCGCTGCCCTCGACCGTCATCAGCGGCGTCGCCTCGTTCGCGACCCGCCGCCCGATCATGGACATCGCTTGCCCGCCGCTGCGTTGGGGGTGAGAGGGACCTCGCCCCGGTACGCGAGCATGGCGCCGCCGCTGGCTGTAGAGGCGCTGCGGGACGACGGTCGGCCTCGATCATCTTCGAGTTGATCTCGCGGAAGGGCATCAAACGTCCCCGGCGATCGTGTTGCGCTCGCTGGGCTGCACATAAACGAGCCCGTCGCCCTCGAGCCGGATCTGGAACGCCTCGCCGCCGCCTTCCCCCATGATCGTGCGGAAGGTGACGCCCGACTGGAACTGACTGGTGCAGGTTCCCCTGGTGCGCGATGTGCGCGCCCGGGTCGACCTGCGTCAGCGAGGTAGTCGCGGCTGACGCGCGCAGCACGACCGCCGGGCCGTCGCTCATGATCGCGACCTGGCCGTGGCCCTCCACGGTCGTCGTGAACAGGCCGTTGCCCTGGGAGGCGCCGCGCCTTGCCCGTGAACGGCGGGATGCCGGTACGCAGGGCCCGGCGTCCGTGCCAGCAGCAGATTGCTCGCCTCGACGTACAGCTTGTCGCCGGTCAGCCCGACCAGGTTGATCTCGCTCGCCCGGTCCGCGAGGCAGCAGGTCCCTGACCCTTCACCTCCATCACGGTCATCTGCTCGCCCGGTGATGCGGCGGGTGACCATGCCCACGTATCCCCTCGCCACCCCGCTCAGCTTCTTGAACGCCATCCGGCCGTCGTACGCGACCATCGACGCGTTCTTCGCCTTGACGCTGTCGCCGTCATGTCGGCGGCCAGCATCTTGCTGCCCTGGAGTCGGAACGTTGCCACGGGTCGAGGGTAGCCGCCCGGGAGGGGTGCCGACGGGTCCGAGGCACGGGTGCCACAATGGGCAAACGCTTGTGCGTACATTCACAAGATCATTGCCCGCCCCTAGTCGCCGCTTCTGCCGAAGGTTGCCCGTGGACATCAAGACCGCCTCCGCCCTCCGCCGCCTCCGCCTGGTCTCCGCGCGAGGCCCGTCTCCTTCATCCCTGCTGCTCGTCTGCTCGGTCCTGAAGCGGACCACCGACTTCAACGCGGTGCCGGTGATGGGCGCGATCGCGGCGCGTGCTCTTCGTGCTCTACGTGATCTTCTGGGCGGACGCCTGGAACCCGCGCGAAGTGGGGCATCGGCACGGCCGCGCTCTACTTCTGCTCCTGTCGCTGCCCACCGGCGGCTTCTTCGCCGACGCGCAAGCTCAAGCGCGGGAGGCCGACGACGGTGATCGCGTCCCGCGCGACCGGAAGGGGGTCGTGAACGCATGATCGTCGCCTTTTGCCGTGACGCCGCTCGGGGTCGGCGAGGACGTCGCGTGGGAGGGTACGTCGCCGACGCGGTGCGGGTCGTCCGCGAATCGGGTCTGCCCAGCCGCACCGACGCGATGTTCACCTCGATCGAGTGTGGTGAGTGGGACGAAGGTCATGGACGTCGTCCAAGCGTGCCGTCGCCGCGGTGGAGGCGCGGGCGCCTCGAGGTTTCGCTGGTGCTGAAGGCTGATGTCCGGCCTGTGACGGACGGTGCGGGCCTCGAAGGTGAGGACGGTGGGCGCCACCTCCGCGTAGAGGCGAGCGCTTTCCGGCTCCGTCCGCCTCGTTCCGCCGGTTCCCGGTCCTGCGGAGCCGGTGGGGGCTTCTCGCGCCGTTCGCGCCCCTGAGATGCAGGCCACTGCGCGCCATCTCCCCGATGAGGCTTGCGCGCAGCACCATGCCTTCAGGGGCGCAGAACGGCGATCGCTACCGGCCCGCAGATTCACACGATTCCCCCATACCTCACTCAGTACGCCGCTTCTGGTTCGGCCCGCCCACGAAAGTCACCTTTTTGTGAGGGTCGATACGCTCGATCACCAGAACCTGGAGGGCGCTATTGTGCGGCCTGAATACGACTACGACACCTTACAGCAGACTCGCCAGCGCTCACCAGCGCGACGGTAGTTACCAGGTGCAGTACATATCGCTCCTCTCCCGTGGCACCGAATACGATATCCTGGCTGATGACGCTCGCGCCTCTGCTCACCGGAGTGCTGCTCGCCTATCGTCTGGCCCACCCACTGGACCCGGCGCGAGGGCGGGGACCAGTGGCTCGTCGCCTTACACCGTGATCTCGTGTCGATCGGCTCATCTGCCTCTTCATGCTGGTCAACGTCGCCTCCATCGCCCACGCCACGCTGATGATCTGGGACCCCAGTGCCCGTACGCCCCAGGGCAGGGCACCCGCGTCGCCTTCCTCACGACGTACGTCCCGGCAAGGAGCCCCTCGCCATGGTGCGCGCCACCCTGGGAGGGCGCCGTGCGCATCAGCACGACGGGACCCTCCACGTGTGGCTCCTCCCGACAGGAGACGACGAGCAGTCCCAAGGCGCTCTGCGCCGAACTGGGCGTGCGCCGCTTCACCCGCAGAGGGCGTGCTCGACTGGAACCGCTGCAGGGCGTCCACAAGGCGAGACCAAGCACGGCAACTACAACGCCTGGCTCGCCGCGGCACGGCGACGACTACGACTACTTCGCCTCCGTCGACACCGACCACGTGCCCGCTCGCCGAACTTCCTGGAGCGGATGCTCGGCTTTACTTCCGCGACGGACGTGGCCTTCGTCGATCGGGCCCGCAGGTCTACGGCAACTGACACCTCGGCCGTCACCAAGGCCGCCGAGTCCCAGCAGTTCCTCTTCCACGCGCTGATCCAGCGCGCGGGCAGCCTACGGCGCCCCGATGTTCGTCGGCACCAACGAACGTCGTGCGCATCGCGGCCCGTGCACCAGATCGGCGGGTCTGTACGACTCCGATCACCGAGGACATGGCGACCGGCTTCGAGATGCACCGCGCAGCAAGAACCCAGGGCCACCGGGCACCACTGGCGGCTCCGTCTACACGCCCGGACGTCGCTCGCCGTCGGGGAGGGCCCGCGTCCTGGACCGACTTCTTCACGCAGCAGATGCGCTGGTCGCGCGGCACGTACGAGACGCTGTCTCAAGCAGGTACTGGAAGGCGCCGTTCAGCATGCCGCCCGGGCGGCTCTTCAACGTACTCGATCGATGCTCGTGTACTACCCGATGACGGCCGTCAACTGGTTCCTCGGCGTGCCCTCGAGTTGCGTGCTGTTCCTGTGGCTCGGCGCGCTCCGGGCACCCAGGTCTCCGCGTCCGTCTGGCTGATGCTGCTACAGCGACGCGGCGGCCCTGCAGATCGGCCTCTACCTCTGGAACCGGCGGCACAACGTCTCGCCCGCACGAGCCGGAGGGGCTCCGGCGGCGCCTGGCCGGCGATGGCGATGTCGGCGCTGTCCGCGCCCGTCTACCTGAAGTCGTTCGGCGCGGCCCTGCTGCGCCGCCCCAGCCGCTTCGTGGTCACCCCCAAGGGCGGCGAGCGCCAGCTCCCGACCGGCTGCTGACCTTCCGCATCCACCTCTGCTGGGCGGCCGTGCTCGCTGCGCGTCCCTCGCGGCGTCCGTCGCTCGTCCACACCCACGTCGCCATGCGCACCTGGGCGGTGCTCGCCCTGCTGCATCGCGCTCGCCCCGGTCGCCGTCTGGGCCGTCACCGGCGCCGCGCCGCCCGCGCCGCCCAGGCCCGGACCGGCCCAGGCGGGCCGTGGCCCCCGCGCCGCCCGCTCCCCCACCGCGGCCTCCAGCACGACGAGCACGGGAGAACTGATCCATGGCGCTCAAGGCGGCGGCCCTTCCAAACGCATGCAAGAAGACGGTCCTGGGAGGCGGGCGGCGTCGCCCTCCCGTGCGGTCTCAACGCCCCGGCCGCCTGGAACTTCGCGTCCAGGCAGTACTACGACTGGAAGATCGCCCAGCCAGCTACAAGGCCAGTACGGCTCGTGGTCGTCGGTCGACATCCGCAGCAGTTCCGCACCAACGCCATCCACGCGGCCCTGCTGCACACCGGCAAGGTGCTGGTCGTCGCGGGCTCGGGCAACGAGCAGAAGAAGTTCGAGCGCCGGGGTCCTTCGACACCATCCTGTGGGACCCGACGGCGAACACGTTCAAGAAGATCGCCACGCCCGTGGACTTCTTCTGCTCGGGCCACGCCCAGCTCCCCGACGGACGGCTCCTGGTGGCGGGCGGCACCGCCCGCTACGAGCTGCTCGACGGCGAGGTGAAGAAGGCCGGCGGCGGCAGTGCGGCGTCAAGAACGAGAACCCCGACAAAGCCGAGTCGTCCCTGAAAGAAGGGGACGAGTTCCGCTCGCCGTCGGGCGTCGAGTACGTGTCGAAGTTCGACGTCACCGTGCCCAAGGCCAAGCGCAGCTTCGACATCACGTACAACCGGGCCGGCGTCATGCAGCCGTGGAAGACGAAGATCAAGGCCAGCGAGGCCCGCGTCTTCGTCGAGGCGGCGACGGGAGCGGCAAAGCGGTTCGTCACCGACAAGCAGGCCCAGTACGAGATCGAGGGCCTCAAGGGCGATGACGCGGACAAAAGCACGTACGGGCTCTCCGAGAAGATCACCATGGACAAGCAGGACTTCCAGGGGATCAAGGCGGCCTACGAGTTCGATCCCGTCGCCGAGAAGTACGTGCCGGTCGACCCGATGGAGAAGGCCCGCTGGTACCCGACGCTCGTCGGTCTGCAGGACGGCAAGGTCCTCGCGGTCTCCGGGCTCGACGACGTCGGCGTCATCGACCCCGGCGACAACGAGATCTACGACCGAAGACCAAGAAGTGGACGATGGGGCCCAAGCGCTACTTCCCCACGTATCCCGCCCTCTTCCTCACCAAGGGCGGCAAGCTCTTCTACCCGGCGTCCAACGCCGGGCACGGGCCCGCCGACAAGGGCCGCGAGCCAGGGCCTGTGGGACCTGAAGACCAACAAGTTCCAGAAGGTGCCGGGCCTCGCCGACATGGACGAGACGGAGACGTCGGCGTCCCTGGCGCTGCTGCCGCCGGCCCAGGACCAGAAGGTCATGATCATGGGCGGCGGCGGGGTCGGCGAGTCCGGAGAAGGCCACGTCGCGCACCGCGGTCATCGACCTCAAGGAGGACAACCCGTCCTTCAAGACCGGTCCCCCGGCTGCCGCAGGGCACCCGCTACCTGAACAGCGTGATCATGCCGGACGACTCCGTCTTCACGTCGAACGGCTCCTCGGACTACCGCGGCCGCAGCGCCAGCAACATCCTCAAGCGCGCAGTTCTACGACCCCAAGGACAACGCCTTCCACGAGGCGGCGTCCCCGGGTCGGCCGCAGCTACCACTCCGAGCGGCGCTGCTGCCGCCCGACGGCCGCGTGGCCACCTTCGGCTCCGACCCGCTCTTCGACAACGAGCAGAACACCAAGCTCGGCCACTTCGAGCAGCGCATGGAGATCTTCACGCCGCCCGCCCTGCACCGGGGGCGGCGACAAACGCCCGGTCATCGGCGAGGGTCCCGAGACCCTGCCGGACGACCACCGGGCCACGTACCGGACGGCCCAGGCCGACCGGATCGTCAAAACGCACTGATGCGCCCGTCCGCCAGTGACGCACACGACGGACGTGGGCAGCAGTCCCGTCTGAGCCGCTGGCTGAGGAACCGGCGAACGATGTTGGGCTGGCAGTTTGCATTACCACTT
>NZ_JASERH010000063.1:0-61736 GCF_030766975.1 Streptomyces sp. KL116D
GTCTCGCTCGCCATCGGCGCCAACGCGTCCTTCGTCGCGCGGACCGTCGACTCCGACCGCAAGCACCTCACCGAGGTACTGCGCCAGGCAGCGGCCCACCCAGGCACCGCGCTCGTCGAGATCTACCAGAACTGCAACATCTTCAACGACGGCGCCTTCGAGGTCCTCAAGGACAAGCAGCAGGCCCAGGACGCCGTCATCCGCCTGGAACACGGGCAGCCGATCACCTTCGGCGCCGAGCAGGGCAAGGGCGTCGTCCGCGACGCACGGACCGGAGAGCTGGAGGTCGTCGCGGTGACCGAGGACAACCGCGCGCGGCTCGTCGTCCACGACGCGCACGCCGCGTCCCCGACCACGGCCTTCGCCCTCTCCCGCCTCGCCGACCCCACGGGACATGGAGAAGCGAGCCTCCACCACACCCCCATCGGCGTCTTCCGCGACGTTCAACGCCCCGTCTACGACACCCAGATGGCCGACCAGCTCGACGCCGCCGTCGAACAGCACGGCAAGGGCGACCTCGGTGCCCTCCTCGCCGGCAACGACACCTGGACCGTAAGGAGTTCGGCATGACCTATGTGATCGCGCAGCCCTGCGTCGACGTGCAGGACAAGGCCTGTGTCGACGAGTGCCCCGTCGACTGCATCTACGAGGGTCCGCGCAAGATGTACATCCAGCCGGACGAGTGCGTGGACTGCGGCGCCTGCGCGCCCGTGTGCCCGGTCGAGGCGATCTTCTTCGAGGACGCCGTCCCACGGAGTGGGACGGTACCGCACCGCCGACCGGGAGATCTTCGCCACGCGTGGCTCGCCGGCCGGGGCCGCCGGCGTCGAGCCGTTCGCCGCCGACCATCCTGGTGGTGAGCGGGAACCGGTGAGCGAGCCGCACTGAGGCCCTGCGCCGAGGACCCGTACGGGAGGCGGCCTTCACCGCCTCTCCCGTGGTTCTTCAGTGGGACCGGAGACCGTGAAGGGGAGAGCACCCGCATGCTCGCCGACGCCACCGCGCCCATCGACCGGACTCCGTCGCAGAGGACTCTCCATGAATCTCCCTCTCACCATCCACCGGCCCGTCCACCGGCTCGCTGCCCACCGGTCGGGCCGGTGCCGTCGTCACGGACGCCGCGCCGCTGCAGGTGCGCCGCCCGCGGCGGCGCGTTCTCGGCCCGCACCACCTCGTCCACCGCCCGACACCCCGGAGGGCTTCCTGCTCTCCGCCACCCCTCTCCGGCCGGCACCGGTTCGCTTCTCCGCCCGGCTGCCCGAGGCGCACCCGCTGCTCGCCGACTCCACCGCCCCTGTTCCACGACGTGCTGTACCGATGAGTCGCTGCGGCAGATGGCGGTCTCGCGGCGGGCCGCCACTTCCGGGTGCCGGCCAACCGGCGGATCCTGCTCGCCGACTGTGTGCGTTCGCCATCACCGCGCTGCCCTCGTGGCGCGTGATCGCGCCCGCCGCGCCCGGCTCACCCTCGACCTCGACCTGACCCCGGCCGACGTGGTGCAGGGAGTGCCGCGGTCGATGGACTGCGGCGCGTCGATCAGTATCGACGACGAGGAGTGCGGGACGGTCCGGGCCCGCTGGTGTTCCTGATGCCGGGCGTCTACCGCAACCACCGCGCGAACTCCCGCAGGGAGAGCGAGCGCACGGCGGGCGGCCACAGCGCGGCTGCCGGACGGCACCGGGTCGGCGCCGAGCTCGTCGGCCGGTGCAGCCCCGCAACGTACTGACCGGGCTGCCGCTGGAGGAGGACGACGAGTCGCTGACCTTCCCGGTCAAGCATCCCCGCCGCCCGCGAGGTGCCGCCCGACTCGGGTCGGAGGTGCCGGCGCGCGCTGTTCCTCGAGGCGTCCCGGCAGGCGGCGCTGTTCGGGGTGCGGTGAGCTGTACGCTCGCGCTCGGGCACGCCGCCGTCCTGACCCGGTGGGAGCCGCGTTCCGCGGGTTCGCCGAGCCGGGTCTGCCGCCGCTGTGCTCGGTGCAGCCGCAGCACCGCGGCACCCGGGCGAGGTGCGGCGGGACGCCGCCGGGCGCCCTTCGCGGAGCTCTCCCTCGTGTTCACCCAGGATACGGGTCGTGGCGGAGGTCAGCACCTCCGTCCTGCAGAGTCTGCTGACGGCCGCGCACCGGTCGGGGGCGGCACAGACAAGAGCAACCATGCGCTTTCAGGTACTGGGCCCGGTGCGGATGTCGCCACGCACCCGACGCGGCCAAGCCGCGCGTGGTGCTGGCGACCCTGCTGGTGAAGAACAACACCGTCGTGTCCGCGCACAGTCTGATCGACGAGCTGTGGGGGACGACGCCGCCGCGCACCGCCTCGACGACGCTCCAGGTGTGCGCGCCGCGCTCGCGCGCAAGGCGCTCGCGGGCCGACGCGCCGGACACCGGCGCGCGCAGCCAGCTGGTGACCCAGCCGCCGGGCTACGTCGCCACGCGGTGGCGCCCGACGAGGCTCGACCTGGTCCTCTTCGAGTTGCTGCGCGCGCAGGAGGCAGGACGCGGCGTGCGACGAGCGTGAACTACGTCGACGCGTCCCGGCTGCTCGGCGAGTCCCTGGCGCTGTGGACGGGCCCTGCGCTGTCCGGCATCCCGCACGGGTCCTCGCTCCAGTCCACCGCGATCCGGCTCGACGAGCTGCGCTCGGAGACGCTGGAGCAGCGGATCAGCGCGGACCTGAAGCTGGGCCGCCACCAGGAGCTGATCGGTGAACTGATGGCGCTGGCCCACGAGTTCCCGATGCGGGAGAGCCTGCACGGGCTGCTCATGGTGGCGCTGTACCGGGCCGGGCGGCAGTCGGACGCCATCCAGGCCTACCACCGGGTGCGGCGCACACTGGTGGACGAGCTCGGCGTGGAGCCCGACAGCTCCCTCAAGCGCATCCTGGCCCGGCTGCTCGCCTCCGACCCCGCGCTCGCCTGGCACCCCGCGCGCGGCCGGGCCGACGCCCCGGCCGCGGGCCGCCACCCCTCCGCCAAGGCCGCCAACGCCGCCGAAGCCGCCCCGGCGGCACCCGCCGACCTGCGTCCGCCGCTGTGGCTGCCGCCGCCGCTCGCCGACTTCACCGGCCGCGCCGACGAACTCGACCGGTGCGCCGTACTGCTCACCGGAACCGACCGCTCGGCGCCCCGCATCGTGGCCGTCTCGGGCCGGCCGGGCGTCGGCAAGACCGCCCTGGCCGTCCAACTGGCCCGCGGGGTCGAAGGGTTCGCGGCCGGCCGGGTGCTGGTGCCGCTGCGGGACTCCGCCGGACGGGCGCTCACGGCGCAGGCCGCGATGGCCTCGCTGCTGCGCCGCCTGCTGCCCCCGGGCCCGGAAGGACCCGCGGCCGTCCCCACCGAACTCGACGACCTGAGCGACCAGTTGCAGCACGCCACCCGTGGCCGGGAGCTGCTGCTCGTCCTCGACGACGCGGTGTCCGAGGCCCAGATCCGTCCGCTGCTCGCCGCGGTGCCGGACGCCGCGGTGCTGCTCACCGGCCGCCGCCCGCTGGCCGCCCTGGAACACGCCCGGCACCTGGTCCTCGACGTGCTCGGCCAGGAGGAGGCCGAATCGCTGCTGCTCACCACCGGCGGCCCGCGCATGGCGGAGGACCCGGCGGCGGTGACCCGGATCGCCCGGCTGTGCGGACGCCTGCCGCTGGCGCTGCGCGTCGCGGCCGGCGGGACGGCGGTGCAGCCGCACTGGACGGCGGGCGGACTCGCGCGCCGCCTGGAGGACGAGCGCACCCGGCTCGCCGCGCTGTCGCTGGGCGACCTCGACGTACGCAGCAGCCTGCTGACCGCGTACCACGAGGTGTCGGAGGCCGGCCGGCACGCGTTCCGCCGGCTGGGCCTCGCGCCGCTGCCCGACTTCCCCGTGTGGGCCGCGCAGTCCCTGCTGGGCGCCGCCCCGGAGGCGACGGAGGAACTCCTCGGCGCGCTGGTCCGCGCCCAACTCCTCGACGTACGCCAGGAGTCGGGGACGGACGCCGGGCCCGGCGGGGCCGTGCGGTACGGCTACCACACGCTGCTGCGCTCGCTGGCCCTGGAGATGCTGGCCGAGGTCGACGGCGAGGACGCCGTCACGGAGACGGTCGGCCGGCTCGGCCGGGCCTTCCTGCTGCGGGCCAGGGCCGCCGACGCGCGCCTGACCCCCGGCCGGGACCGGCTGGCGGGCGTGCTGGAGACGGCTGCCGGGGAACTGCCGCCGGGGGACGCCGCGGTGAGCACGCCGCTGCGCTGGTTCCGGGCGGAGTCGGCGGGGCTGCTCGAAATGGTGCGGCGTCTGCACGGAGCCGGGCTGTGGGGGCTGACCTGCGCGCTGGCGTCGGCGACGAGCGGCTACTACGAGGCCTGCGGCGTGTGGGACGACTGGCGGATCGGCCACGAGCTCGCGGTCGACGCGGCCCGCCGCAGCGGTGACGCGCTCGCGGAGGCCACGCTCCTGCGCTCGCTGGGCGATCTCGCCTGGCAGCGCCGGGACGCCGCGCGGGCCGTGGACCACCACCGGCACGCGGCCCGGCTGTTCGCGCTGACCGACGACGGGATCGGGGCCGCCCGCTGCGCCACCGGGGAGGCCGATGTGCTGCTCGGGCAGGGCGAGTTCGGCCGGGCGGACGCGCTGTACCGGCGGGCCCTGGAGCGGGCCGCGGCCGAGGGCGACACCCGGGGGTGCGCGGAGGCCGAGCGCGGTCTTGCGCTGATCGCGCTCCTGACGGGCCGGCCGGCCGACTGCCTCGCGTCGCTCGAAGGGTGCGCGAGCGCGGCCGGTGCGCTGGGCGACGTCCGCTGGCACGGGTACGCGCTGCGGCTCGCGGAGCAGGTCCGGGCCACGGGGCGGGACAACGTCGCGTGGCCGCACCTCGAAGTGCGGCCCGGGGTCTGGCTGATGAGCGACGTGCCGGTGGCCGAGGGACCGGTGGCCGAGGGATCGCTGCCCACGGGCTGAGCGGCCGGCCGGGCGCGCGCCCGGAACAACGGCGGCCCCGTCGCGTCCTGAAGGACGTGGCGGGGCCCAGGGTCTGTCCGGCGGAGCATGTCGCGGGCGCGGGGTCTGGCACGCCGACCTGCGGCGTTGTCGTCAATCACCATCGCTCCGCGATGCCTCAATCCTCCGCCTTGCATCTCGACGCGCCAGACCCCGCTCACCCGCACCGATTGATGACGGCCTCCCGGATGCGACCTGATCCGCCGGACAGACCCTGGTGCCGCAGGTCGGGCCAGTGATCAGGCCGGTGATCAGGCCGGGCGCAGTGCGCGCAGGGTGGCCGGGTCGAGGTCGGCGGCGCTGAGCCGGCGGGGTGCGGGGCGGCGGTTGCGGAGCATCTGGCGCCACTGCTCGGGGCTGAAGCTGGCCGGCTGGGTCGTGCCGATGAAGTCGCGCAGCACCGACAGGAAGCGGTCGGGGTCGCTGCGGAAGGGGAAGTGGCCCGCTTCCTCGAAGATCTCCAGCCGGCTGCCCGGCATCGAGACGTGTCCGAGTCCTGCGTGCAGCGCCGGGACGACCTGGTCGCGGCCGCCCCAGACGAGCATGGTGGGCATGCCCTGGGCCAGGTAGCAGCGGTCGAGCATGGTGCCGACCTGTCCACGCCAGTCGACGACGGCGCGCAGGGTGCGCACGAACGCGTTGCGCGAGGTGGCGTCGGGCAGGGCGTCGACGACGCGCAGCAGGTCGGGGGCGTCGACGGCGAGGTCGGTGCCGAGCCACTGGAGGACCTTGACGGCGGCTCCCACCTGCCAGCGCATGGTGGGCAACTGGAGCAGTTGCAGGACCAGTTCGGCGCCGGGCAGGGAGGCGGCCCGCAGCAGCGGGGTGACGTGCCGGCTGACGCCGCCGGTGCCGACCAGGACGAGGCGCTCGCACCGCTCGGGGAACTGGTAGGCGAACTGCATGGCCACGGCGCCGCCGAGGGAGTGCCCCACGATGGTGGCGCGTTCGACGCCGAGGACGCTGAGCAGGTCCCGCATCCCGTTGGCGTAGGCGGCCAGCGAGTAGTCGGCCCGCGGCTTGTCGGAGTGGCCGTGGCCGAGCAGGTCGGGTGCGATGACCCGATGGCTGCGGGCGAGGCCGGGCATGATGTCCCGCCAGGTGTCGGACGAGTCGCCGATGCCGTGGATCAGGAGGACGGCGTCGCCCTTCCCGGCCATCCGGAAGGCCCTGCGGTGGCCGTGCACGGTGCGGTGGCGCAGCCGGATGCCGGCGCCGCGGGGGCCGCGGGGTGCGTACTGTGCGGACAGGGACACGGATGTCATGCCTCCTCGCGCCGCCCGTGGCGGCGGCTGTGGCCGCGGCGGCCGTCGGTCGTGTACGGCGCCGGGGCGGGCCGGTACCGGGTGGTCGTCAGATCGCTCTCGATGACACCGAGCGAGGCGAGCGACTGCCAGGGACGCACTGTCCCGGTCGTGGCCTTCGATGTGGGTCCGTCAGTCATGGCTGCGTCTCCTCGACGTCCGTGCGGGCGAAAGGGTTCGGTGGTGTCCTCTTCGGGTGGGGGCGGCGACTCGGCCGGACGGGTACGGGTCAGTGGCGGCGGCCGGTGAGCCGGGACAGCAGCAGCTGGGAGAAGAGCCAGCGGCGCATCGCGCCGAGGTGGCCGGGCGAGCCGTGCACGTCGTCGAACGTCTTGACCCGCAGGTCGGGCAGTGCGGCGAGGAGCCCGCGCTCGGCGGCCGGGATGATCTCGTCGCGGCTGCTGGCGACGTACCGGACGGGCACCCGCACCTGCCGCAGCCGGTCGGCGCCGATGGCGTGTTCCGGCAGGGCGGACCACAGCGCGTCGTGGTCCGCGGCCCCGGTGAGCCGGCCCAGCGTGTCGACGGTGATGCGGGGGATCCGGGGCCGCCAGTCGGTGTCGGTGAAGAAGGCTCCGACGGGTGCGCCGACCGTCAGGATCCGGCGGATCCGGGCGTCCTCGGACGCGGCGTGCAGGGCGAGGCTGCCGCTGAAGCTGAGGGTGAGCAGGGAGGTGTCGGCGACGTTCGCCCGGTCGGCCAGCTGGTCCAGGAGGTGCGGCAGCAGCTCCCAGGAGTCCGGCCGGTAGGTCAGGGTGTTCTCGCCGACGCCGGGGAACTCGGTGACGACGGCGGCGAATCCGAGCCGTCCGAGCAGGGGCAGCAGCGGCGCCCACTGTTCCTTGACGCTGACGATGCCACCCATGACGATCAGCAGGGGCCGGCGTCTGGCGGGGTGGAGGCCGGTGGTCCAGCAGGCCACCCGGCCGTCCTGGAAGGGGATGTCGAGCCGCTCGATGTCGCGGTCGCGGCGCCAGGTGTCGAACGACTCGACGCCGAGCCGTCCCGCGGCGGCCCTGACCGGGTCTCCGTGGTAGGGGAAGCGGGCGAGCGCGAAGTGGGCGCAGGCCTCCAGGTGGCGGCCGCGGACGGCGGCGGCGCGGCCGGCCCGGGTCCAGGTGGCGGCCCACGACTCGGGGTCGCCGCGCCGGTCGTTGCTGATCCCGGACAGGATGCGGGCGGCTCTGCCGGGCGCCATGCCCTGTCCCCGGGCGTGCAGGAGGGCGAACTCCTTGAGCTCCGGGAGGTGATGCTCCGTCAGTTCTGGCTGGGTCAGGTGCTGTTGGTCCATGATGGCTCCCCGCTGTGTGCGGTCAGTGTCCGGGCCGCCGCTTGCGGGCCGGTTGTACAGCGGGCGCCGACGGCCCGCTCACCACCAGTCGTCGCGCTCGTGCCGCTCGTCCTCCTCGTGGCCGAGCACTTCGGACAGGGCGTCGACGATGCCGGCGTCGAGCATGGTGTGCGCCTGGGTGTCGGTGGTGACGCCGAACCCGGAATCGCCCACGGCCACGCTGACCGTGTACCGGTCGAGCAGCCCGTAGGTGCGGAAGGACCACTCGCTGCCGGAGCCGGGGGTGCCGTCCGGGCGGCGCACCTCGGTCGGGGTGCCGTCGGTCTCGAACCCGAAGTCCGTGAAGCGGAACTGCATGCCGAGCCCGATGGCCTTGCTGTACGCCTCCTTGAGCGTCCAAAGCCGCACCATCGCCGGGTCCCGCTCGTGGTCGGCCATCGCCTCGATCATCTCGGCCTCGTGCGGGGTGCACAGGTGCCGGCCGAGTCCCGCCCCGTACAGGGTGCGGTCGGCGCGTTCGGCGTCGACGCCGATGACGGCGCCGGTGGCGAGTCCCACGAGCAGCAGGTCCTCGGTGTGGCTGAGGCTGATCTGCACGCCGTCGTAGCCGTGCAGGTACGGGCGTCCCGAGGGCGTGTAGCCCAGTTCGACCGACTGCGGCGGCACGTGCAGCGCGGCGCCCGCGGCGAACTTCAGGAGCACCCGCGACGAGGCGAACCGGGTGCGCACCTCGGGGTGGGTCAGGTCCAGGTAGCGGGCCCAGTCCCGGCCGAGCAGCGCGCGCAGCCGCGGCCCCCCGGCCCGCTCGGGACGCCAGTCGTCCAGGCGTGCGTAGAGGATCGCGGTGGCGTGGGTGGCGAGGTCACGTCGGACTCCGTTCCAGTCCCCGCGCGGCCCGGTGATCACGATCGGCTCGCCGAACGTCCGGCCCGGGGAGGGTTTCCCTGGAGCCGTCATCGAAGTCCTCCATGGTCTGGCGGAGATCGCCGAGCAGGTCGGCGGCGGCCGCCCCGTCGATCACCCGGTGGTCGAAAGTGAGCCCGAGCCGCATGACGGGCGCCGCCACGACCTGTCCGTCCCGTACGACGGCCCGGTCCACGACGCGTCCCGCGCACAGGGTGACGGCGGTGCCGCCGGCGGAGTGGAACCCGTCGACGGCGCCGTGCCCGAGGGAGCTGACCGACACCGTGCCGAAGATCCCCGGGCGGCGGCGCGGGTCGCGCAGGGCCGCCGCGAAGGCCGCCCTGCCGAGCGGGACGGGCAGCCGCCCCAGCATCCGTACGCCCTTGAACTCGGGGAGGGCGGCGGTGTGTTCGCCCCGGTAGCGGTCCACCTGTTCCTGGACCTGGTCGAGCGAGAGCTGCTCGAGTCCGGGCACCAGGGCGGAGAGCACCGTGCGCTCCCCGTCGACGGTGCGGTCCAGGGCCAGCTTCGCGGTCACCTGGCCGAACCGTACGGTCCGGGGCCGGCGCAGCACGGACGGCCAGCCCGGCGCCATGACCGCGTTGGCCTCGGGGTGCCGGGCCATCGCCCGCCCGGTGGCGTGCAGCAGGTAGCTGACGACGGAGTAGCGGGTGCCGGCGGCGCGGGCCGCGGCCCGGTGGGCCTGGATCCGGGTCATGTCGATGTCGGTGTCCAGGTGCACGGGCCGCTGCCCGGCCGCCCACTCCAGGAAGTACAGGGTGTGGCGGCGGCGCCGTTCCTGGTGCCGCTGCGGTGCGTCGGTCATGCCGGGACCGCCAGTTCGTAGAACTGGCGCAGGCTGCGCGCCTCCAGGACCCGGCCGACCGGGACGGTGAGGCCGGTGGCCAGTTCCACCGCGGTGACGAGTTTGAGCAGGTGCAGCGAGTCCCATTCGGGGAGTTCGTCGAAGTCGGCGGCGACCTGCTCGTCGGTGACGGGCAGGCCCAGTTCGTCGCGGACGGTCGTGACGAAGTCGGCCAGGCTGTAGGCGGGGCGTGTGGTGGTCATATCCTCTCCAGGGCGAAGCCGGCCTTGATCCACTTGCTGGACTCGATGGCGACGGCGAGTGCCTTCTGACCGGCGGTCATCTTCTCCAGGAGCCGCTCGATCTGCAGGAACGGCAGTGCGTTGCCGTTGTTGCCGGTGTCGGCGACGCAGGAGATCTCGGTGGCCGACGGCACGTCGAGCTGTTCGGTGATCTTGCGGGTCATCCGGCCGGACAGCTGCGGCGGCAGGATGTAGTCCAACTCGTCCTGGCTCCAGTCGAGTTCGCCGAGCAGCTCCCAGAGGATCTCCACGGCCATCACCGGGACGTGCTCCTCGATGGCCTTGTAGTCCTCGGTGAGGGCCTGCCGGTCGTCGTAACGGTCGGCGAGGCCGAACCACTCGATGACCTGGCCCGGCTTGCGGCCCAGGCCGGTGAAGCGGTTCAGGACGTGCCGCAGGACGACCTGGGCGCCACGCGGTTCGTCGGTGAGGACGGCGGCCCCCGCGCCGTCGCCGAACAGCACGAAGTTGACCAGGTCGCTGGGGGCCGCCTTGGCGAGGTCGCGGTCGACGTCGAGGTGCTTGCTGCACACGTCGCCGCCGATGACCAGGCCGGTGCGGTACTCGCCGGACGCGATCAGGGTGCGGCCCAGGCTGAGCGCCTGCACCGCGCCCGCGCAGCCGGACTGCAGCTGGAACGTGGGCACCTGGTCGAGGCCGAGCAGGTCGACGACGTTGTTGACGGTGGCCGGCATCAGGGTGTCGGGGGTGGCGGTGCCCAGGACGACGAAGTCGATGTCGCCCGGGTCCACCTCGGCGGCGGCGATGGCGCGCTCGCCCGCCTGGGCGCACAGGTCGGCCAGCGACCAGCGCACGGCACCGGTCTTCAGGTCCCGGGCGAAGTGCCGGGTCCTGGTGCCGATGAACATCTCGATCCATTCCTCGTTCGCGCCCAGGACCCGGGCCAGTTCGGCGTTGTCGACCGCCTCGCCCGGCAGGGCCGTGCCGACGGAGGCGAGATGGACCTGGCGGTCCTGCGGGTGGTCGCTCATGCTGTCCTCTCCTGGGTGCTGTCGGTGGCGGGAGCGCAGTACTCCCGCAGGAAGTCCACGAGGTCACCGACCGACGCGAGCCGGGGCAGCAGGTCCTGCACCGTCAGTTCGACGAGGGCGGGCAGTCGTTCCTCCAGGCGCTTCTTCAGCTCCATGACCATCACGGAGTCGAAGCCCAGGTCCTCGTAGAGCCGCAGCAGCGGGCCGAGTTCGGCCACCTCGTAGCCGCCGACCTGTCCGATGGCGGCCAGCGCCGTCTCGGTCACGGGGTCGGCGGGCGCGGGGCGTTCCAGGACGAGCACCGAGGTGTTCGTGCTCCGGCCGGCCGGCCGCGCCGGTTCGTCCGGTGCGGCGGTCGGCGCGGGTGCGCCGGAGCGGCGGGCCGGGCCCGCGGTCCAGTACCGGTGTTCGTCGCTGAAGGCGTACGGGCTGAGCCGGTACGGTGCCTGGTCGCGGGTCTCGTAGACGTTCTCCCAGCGCGGGTCGAGGCCGCCGCGGTACAGCTCGGCGACCGTGTCGGCCAGGTCCTGGCCGCCGGAGTCCGCGCCGCGCACGGGGGCGGTGACGACCGGCCGGGTGCCGGAGTCGGAGGGCGGCAGTTTGCGGGTCAGGGAGGACAGGACGGGCGAGGGGCCGACCTCCACGGTGTGGCTGGGTCCGGCGTCGCGCAGCGCGGTGAACGCGTCCGCGAACAGCACCGGCCGGCGGATGTGCGCCACCCAGTAGTCGGCGTCCATCGCCTCGCCGTCCAGCAGCCTGCCGTACAGCGTGGAGTACAGCGGCAGTTGCGGCACTCCCCCGCCGACCTCGCGGGCGACCTCGGCGAAGTCGTCCAGCATGGGCTCCATGAGGTGCGAGTGGAAGGCGTGCGAGACGCGCAGCATCCGGGTGCGGATCCCGTCGCGCTCGAACTCCTTGTCCAGGCGCATGAGCGCCATGGAGTCGCCGGACAGCACGGTGGCGCGCGGGCCGTTGACGACGGCGATGCCGGCCTCCGGCTCGTCGGCCAGCCGCTCGGCGAGCTCGTCGGGACCGGCGAGGACCGCCAGCATGCCGCCGCCGTCGGGCAGTTGCTGCATCAGCGCGCCGCGGGCCGTGATCAGCCGGGCCGCCGCGTCCAGGTCGAACACGCCGGCCAGGCAGGCCGCCGCGTACTCGCCGACGCTGTGGCCCAGCAGCAGCGAGGGCTCCGCGCCGAGCTCCTGCAGCGTGCGGCCGAGGGCGTGGCCGACGGCGAACAGGGCGGGCTGGGCCCACTGAGTGAGGTGCACGGACTCGTCGCCGGTCAGGACGAGGTCCCGTACGGAACGGCCGGTGTGCGGGCGCAGCGCCGCGTCGGCCTCGTCGAGGAAGTGCCGGTACAGCGGCGACTCCTCGTACAGGCCCGCCGTCATCCTGGGGTACTGCGAGCCCTGTCCGGTGAACAGGAGCGCGGTGCGCGGTGCGCCGGCCGCCTCGCCGGTGAGGCCGGCGAACAGGGCGGGGTCGGCCACCGCCGCGTGCAGACGCTGGACGAGGGTGGCGGTGTCCGGGGCGCTGACCGCGAAGCGGTGCCGATGGCCGGACTTGACCCGGTGGGAGTTCCAGCCGACGGCGCCGACGGGGGCCCGCCGGGCGCTCAGCGCGTCGGCCTGCGCGGCGAGGTTGCGGTGCAGGGCCTGCGGGCTGGGCGCGGTCAGCGTGAACAGCGCGCTGCCGATGCCCCGGGGCCGCTCGTCGGGGCGGGCGGGCGGGCGGGCGGCCGCCGGCGGCGCGGATTCCAGGACGGCATGGGCGTTGGTGCCGCCCATGCCGAAGCTGCTCAGTCCGGCGACGCTGGCGCCGCGGGGCAGCCGCAGTGGTGCCTTCAGCAGTCGCAGCCCCTTGCCGCGCAGGTCGAGCCGCTCGTTCTCCTTGGCCGCGAACCTGCTGGCGGGCACCGTTCCGTGGTGCAGCGACAGGGCCACCTTGATGAGTCCCGCGATGCCGGCGGCGCCCTCGGTGTGCCCGAAGTTGCCCTTGACCGAGCCGAGGGCCATCGGCCGCCCGGTGCGTCCGGCGTGGTGGTGGCCGAGGGCCGACACCTCCATCATGTCGCCGAGCACGGTGCCGGTGCCGTGTCCCTCGGTGAAGGCCACCTGGTCCGGTTCGATGCCGGCCCGGCGGTAGGCGGCGCCGATGACCTCCTGCTGCGACCAGCGGTTGGGGGCCGTGATGCCGTTGCTGCGGCCGTCCTGGTTGACGGCGGTGCCGCGGATCACCGCGTACACCTGCTGTCCGTCGGCGAGCGCGTCCTCCAGGCGGCGCAGCACGACGGCGCCGACGCCCTCGCCGCGGCCGATGCCGTTGGCCTGGGAGCTGAACGGCTTGCAGCGTCCGTCGGGCGCGGAGAGTCCGGCCTGGTTGTAGAAGATGGACAGGGCGGGGGTGAGCGCCACGTTGACGCCCGCCGCGATGGCGTAGTCGCACTCGCCGGACAGCAGGGCGTTGCCCGCCAGGTGCACGGCGACGAGCGACGAGGAGCAGGCCGTGTCCACGGCGAGGCTCGGGCCCTTGAGGTCCAGGTGGTAGGAGACCCGGTTGGCCGTCATGCAGTAGCCGTTGCCGGAGCCGACCTGGGCGCTGACCCGGTCGTAGTCGGTGAGGTGCAGCTGGGCCCACTCGTTGCCCATGATGCCGACGTAGACGCCGGTGGCCGTGCCGGCGAGCTGTTTCGGGGCGATCCCCGCGTCCTCGACGGCGCGCCAGGCGCACTGCAGCAGCAGCCGCTGCTGCGGGTCCATGGCGGCCGCCTCGCGGGGGGAGACGGTGAAGAACTCGTTGTCGAAGGCGTCCGGGTCGTCGATGAAGCCGCCTTCGGTGGTGTTGGCGCGGCCCTCCGCCGGGGTCGGCGAGTGGAAGTCCGCGGCGTCCCACCGCTGTCGGGGGACCGAGGAGATCCCGTCCCCCGAGCGCATCAGCAGCTCCCAGTAGGCGCCCGCGTCGGGCGCCCCCGGGAACCTGCAGTCGAGACCGACGATGGCGATCCGGTCCATCAGCCCGCCGCCGGCTCGGCCAGGCTCTGTGCCAGGTGGGTGGCGAGGGCCTGGACCGTCGGGTAGTCCCAGGCGACCGTCGGTTCGAGGATCAGGTCGAAGTCCTCCTCGATGTCGCCGCACAGGCTGAGGGCGGCGACGGAGTCGAGGCCGTACTCGGCCAGGGGCACGCTCGGGTCGATCTCCTGAGGCCTGCGCTTGAGGTAGAGGGCGATGCGGTCGGACAGCCACGTGGTCAGTTCGTCGGTGGTGCGTCCGGTGGTGGGAACGGACATTCTGCGCTCCTCGGAAGAGTTCCTCGGTCGGTCAACTCGACTGGCTGGGAAGGCTTCAGCCCGCCAGCGGTGTGTTGTAGAGGTCGTAGCTGCGGGCGTCGTGGAAGCGGCGGAGCACCTCGTCGTGCAGCCGCGTCTCACAGGTGGCGGGCAGGTCGGGCAGCTGGTGGCCGAGGCGCCGGCCGAGCCGGTGCAGGGCCGCGGCCAGCCAGGCCGGGTCGGCGAGGAAGTCGTCGGGGCCGCCCTGGGCCTCCTGCCACACGCCGATCACCGCGGCGGCGGCGAGCAGCACCGCGTACCGGTCGGCGAGGGCGAAGGTGGCCGGGCTGGCCAGGGCGGTGCGGTCCTGCGGGGCGAGGCCGAGGCTCTGCTCCTGGATCTGGCGCAGTTCGTCCATAAGGCGCAGGGCGGCGCCGTGGGCCGCCCGCTCCTCGGGGCTCGAACTGGGCAGCCGGTCGACGGCGGCGACCAGGGAGGCGCTGAGCCCGTCCCGGCCGCTGGCGAGGGTGAGCCGGTCGAAGGAGATGCCGGGCAGGTCCTCGCGCGGCCGGAACAGGCTCGCGGGCGCCGGGTCGTCCTTGAACCAGGCGCGGCGGGCGAGCCGGGACAGCTGCGGGATGATCGTGGCCTGGCAGGCCGCGGAGCCGGCGTGGCCGAGGCTGAGGACCGGCAGGTCGCGCACGTGCTTCTGGAAGATCCCGAACTCGCCCTCGCGGGTGTAGAACCGGGCGCCGAGCACGATGGACAGGTCGTACATCGCGTCGGTGAGCATCTTGGGGACGAGGTACTTGACCACGGCCGCGTAGACGCTGGTCTCCTCGGGCAGCACGTGCACGGCGCGGGTCGCGGCGAGCGAGAGGCTGTCGGCGATCAGCAGGTCGAGGAAGGTCGTGGACAGGGTCGCCTTGGCGTGCGGGATGTCCATGACGGACTTGCGGTACAGCTGGCGTCCGAGGGCGAAGCCGGTGACGGTGCGCAGGGCGGTGTCGGTGGCGCCGAGGGCCATGCCGGGGACCGCGCTGCGGGTCATCTGGAAGGCGCGCAGGGCGAGTTCGACGCCCTTGCCCTCCTCTCCGACGAGCGCGGAGTCGGGCACCGGGCAGTCCGTGAAGTCCAGTCCCGACAGGTGGCAGCCGCGGACGCCGACCGCGTCGTAGCGCGGCAGGACCTGGAAGCGGTCCTGGTCCAGGTCGTCCCGCTCGGCCAGCACGACCGAGTGGCTGCGGCTGCCGGGGGCGGGGCTGGTGCGGCTGAACAGCACCCAGGCCGCGGCCCGGTCGGCGTTGTTGATGACCTGCTTGGCGCCGTTGAGGAGGTAGCCGCCGTCCACCGGGCGGGCCTGGAACTCGTTGCGGACGAAGTCGTTGCCGTGGGCGAGTTCGTGGTAGGCGACCGACACCTTCTTGCCGTCGAGCAGCAGCTCGGCGAGGCGTCGTTGCTGCTGTTCGGTACCGGAGCTCCACACGTTGACGGCGGCCATGAACGAGGTGACGCCGTAGCCGAGTCCGAGGGCGATGTCGCGGCGGAAGACCTGGCGCATCACCCGGACGAGGGTGTCGATGCGCTCCAGGCGTCCGCCGTGGTGCACCGGCACGAACTCGGCGTTGAGGGCCAGTTCGTCGAGGGCCCGCTCGCCGGGCTCGGACAGTTCGCCGCGCTCGTCGTCCGCGAGCAGTGCGGCGTACGAGAGCTCGCCGCGCTCGTCGGTGGGGTCACCGAGGCGTTCCTCCAGCTCGGCGATGCGGGCGACGACCCGGCCTTCCTGGCCGCCGGGCGGGTGGGTTCCCTGTGCTCCGGCGGACGCTCCGTGCGGCCCGTTGGCCGCGGTACCGATCAGCATGGCGTCCTCTCAGTTACGTGCGGTGGTGGCGTCGGCCACCGGCTCGGCCTGCGCGTTCGGCAGTCGGTGGGGGCGCAGCGAGAACAGTTCGCCGGCCCGCCTGGTGGTGATCAGGTGGTCGAGCAGCGCGTCGTGGGCCTCGTCGTCCCCGGCGCCGGGTTCGCCCAGGCGGTCCAGGATCCGGTCGAGGGCCGCCCGCAGCCACAGCCCGTCCCGCCACAGGGGTTCCGTGGCGGTGCCGGTGAACTGGGGCGCGCTGTGCGTCCACAGGCCGATGCAGACGGCCGCGGCGTGGCAGAGGGCGTAGCGGCGGGCCACCTCGAAGGCGGCGGGCGGGACGTCGCCGACGAGGCCCTTCCACTGCTCCATCTCCTCGTGGACCCGGTCGGTGACGGCGGCGACGCGGCGGGCCGCGGCGGCGGCCGGGGCCAACGCGGGCTGTTCGACAGCCAGTTCCGCGAGCCGGGCCACCGAGGGTTCGAGGCCGGCCAGGACGCCGCTGCCGCGGCGGGCGACCAGGGACAGCCGTGTGGGGTCGAGCCGGGGCAGCGGCGCGGACAGGTCGTAGGCGTCGCGGGCGCCGGTCACGTCGCCGGTGCCGCGCTGCCTGCCGCGTACCAGTGAACGGAACTGGTTGACCAGGGAGTTGAGGTTCACCAGGGTGTTGCCGTCGAACATGCCGACGATGCGGTGGTCGCGTTCCACCTTCTGGAACGTGCCGTTCGCGTGCACGCCCTTGAGGAAGGCGCGGGCGCCGAGCACCCGGGTGAGCCGGGACAGCACGTCCTCGGTGCCGCTGGGCAGCAGGTACTTGGTGACGGCCGCGGTGACGCTCATCTCGTCCGTCTGGGTGTGCACCAGGCGGGAGGCGGCGGTGCCCAGTGCCTCGTGCAGCAGTACGTCGGCGGCGGCGGTGCCCAGGACCCGGCGGGCCTGCGGGAGTTCGACGAGCCGGCGGCCGTAGAGCTCGCGCTCGACGGCGAAGTCGACGGCGATGCGCAGGCCGTGGTCGGCGGCCCCCAGGGAGAGCGCCGCACACATGGTGCGGGTCAGCTGCAGCGCCTTGAGGACGATCTCCAGGCCCGCGCCCTCCGCGCCGACGAGCGCGGAGCGGTCGACCGCCGCGCCCTCGAAGGAGATGCCGGAGATGTCCGCGCCGCGGATGCCGTGTGTGTGCACCTTGGGCAGGTGGTGGTACGTCGCCGGGTCCAGCGTGCGCTTGTCCACGAGCAGGACGCTGAATCCACGGGGTCCTCCGGCCGGGTCGGTGCGGGTGAGCAGGGACAGCAGGCTGCCCCGCGTCGCGTTGTTGATCAGCCACTTCTCGCCGTCGACGAGCCAGCCCGTCGCGCCGGGGGTGCCGCGCACCTCGCCGGCGAGCAGGTCGCTGCCGTGGGCGCGCTCGGTCAGGCCGAGCGAGACGGGCACGCCGGCCCGGATGTCCGCGCCGAGCCCCGCGGCCTGCGCGGGCGTGCCCGCGACCCAGACGCAGATGCCGCCGAGGTAGGTCTTGCCGTGCCCGATGGCCACGGTGAGATCGCGGCGGGCGACGGCGCGCATGACCTGGAGCAGCGTCGCGTAGTCGGTCAGCCGGCCGCCGTGCTCGACGGGCACGTAGTGGCCGGGCAGGCCCCAGTCGTCGAGCTTGCGGCAGATGTCGGCGGGGAACTCCTCCTTGTCGTCGAGCTGCACGCAGCGCTCGTACGAGAACCAGCCACCGGGGTCGTCGGGGTCGCCGAGGAACGCGTCGAGTTCCTCGGCGGCCGAGCGGGTCCGTTCCGTCATGTCAGACCGTCGCCGCCAGGGCGGGTCCGGCGGCGTCGGCGACGATCCCGCGGACCGCCGGTTCGAGCACCTCGTACAGAGGGGTGAGCTCGCCCTGCAGGAACAGCTTGCGCATCAGGGTGCGCTGGATCTTTCCGCTGGTGGTCTTGCGGATGGTGCCGGGTCGCACCAGGACCACGTTGCCCGCGGGGACGTTGAGCTGCTGCCCGATGCGGCTCTGGACGGCCGTGGCCAGGCTGCGCAGGTCGCCGTCGACGGCGCTGACCCTGACCTCCTGCACCACGACGAGGCGCTCGCGGTCGGTCTCGACGGTGAACACCGCGCCGGCGCCGGCGCCCAGGGCCTTGTCGGTGGCCTGCACCGCCCGCTCGACGTCCTGCGGGTAGAGGTTGCGGCCGGAGAAGATGATCAGCTCCTTGAGGCGGCCGGTGACGTAGAGCTCGCCGTCCTCCAGGGCGCCGAGGTCGCCGGTGCGCAGCCAGCCGCCGGCGTCCTCGCCGCCGTCGCCGTCGGTGATGTGGGCGTCGAAGATCTCCACGTTGGTCAGCGGGCGCTTCCAGTAGCCGGAGGCCACGCTGTCGCCCTTGACCCAGATCTCGCCGACGGAGCCCTCCGGGCGTTCCCTGCGGGTGTCGGGGTCGACGATCTTCACCGTGAAGTCGTGGATGACGCCGCTGCTGACGAGTTCCCGGCTCGGGCCCTCGGCCACCGGGTCGGTGAGCGTGCCCTGTTCGAGGGCGGTCGCGTCGACGGTGCGCACGGCGGGACGGCGGTCCTTGGGGGTGCCGGAGACGAGCAGGGTGGTCTCCGCCATGCCGTAGCAGGGGAAGAACGACTCGGGCTTGAAGCCGGCGGGCGCGAAGCGCCGGGTGAACGCGTCGATGGTCTCGCGGCGAATCGGTTCGGCACCGTTGGCGGCGCTGACCCAGGTCGACAGGTCGAGTTCGGCGAGCTGCTCGTCGGTGACCCGGCGCACGCACAGGTCGTAGGCGAAGTTGGGGCCGCCGCCGATGGTGACGCCGTAGTCGCCGATGGACTTCAGCCAGCGGTGCGGGCGGCGCAGGAAGGACGTCGGGGAGAGCAGTACGGCGGAGCCGCCGATGTACAGCGGGTGCAGGATGTGCCCGATGAGACCCATGTCGTGGTAGAAGGGCAGCCAGCCACCGAACCGGGTCTGCCCGTCGGTTCCGGCGGCGTTCTGGATCGCGGCCTCGTTGGCCAGCAGATTGCGGTGCGAGACCATGACGCCCTTGGGGTCGCTGGTCGAGCCGGAGGTGTACTGCAGGAACGCGAGGTGCTCGGGGGTGAGGTCCGGCACCCGGTAGGCGCTCGCGTCACCGTGGTCCGCGGTGTCGGTCGCCAGGCACTTGACGTCGGTGAAGCCCTCGGAGACGAGCCAGGCGGATATCTCGGGCGCGCTCGCCGAGTCGGTCAGCACCGCGCGGACCTGGGCGTCGCGCAGGATGCCGGACACCCGGGTGAAGTGCTGGCCCTGCTCGGTGGGCAGCGGGGCGGGCACGGCGACGGAACCGGCGTACAGGCAGCCGGTGAACGCCTTGATGAAGTCGGTGCCCGAGGGGTAGAGCAGGAGCACCTGGCCGCCTTCGGCACCGTTCGCCTGCAGCCACGAGGCGATCCGGCGGGCCTCCTGGTCGAGGATGGCGTACGACAGGTGCTCGGGGACCGAGCCGTTGGCGTCGTCCGGCAGGAAGATGAAGGCGTCCTCGGTACCGAGCTCGGCCGCACGGTCCAGAACCAGTTCCGTGAAGGTTCGGAAGCTTGTCAACGTCTGTGCCTGACCTCTCCGAGATCCGCAGGCTTGGCGCCGGCGCGATGGCTGTCTGGGACGCTTCCGAGACTCACCCGCGGCGCTAAGGCGCCGCTTGTGCTGCGCGGCCGGATCCAGACGTCCGGAGGCGGGCATGCAACTGCCGCCCGCCACAGGGGGGAGTGACGGGCGGCAGTCGGTGAGGGTCCGCACGCGTGTGCCGCGTGCGGCTCCCGGTTCCGGCGGGACCGGTCCGGCCCTGGCGCGGCGGGGGATGTCGCGCCGGGTCGGTGCCGGTCCCGGCCGGAACCGGGAGGTCTGGGGGACTTACGTCGTGGCGGGCAGCCCGAAGGACGCGTCCAGGGTGACGTGGCCGGGGTGCGGCGGCAGTTCGGTCAGGTCGTGGCGGAAGTCGAGGGAGCCGTCGTCGCCGGTGCGGACCGTGTCGAAGCCGAGCGAGGGGTACAGGTCGCGGACCTTGCCGTTCTTGGCGGTGGGCCGGTACGACGCGACGACGGCCGGCGCGCCGGTGTCCCGGGCGTGCGCCAGCAGCGCGGTCAGGGCGGCCTGTTCGATACCGCGGGCGAAGACCCGGCAGCTGAGCAGGACGTTGTCGATGCGCAGGGCGTCGGCATCGCGCTCGGCGAACACCGCGCCGACCAGGCCGTTGTCACCGAAGCGGTCCTGGGCCCGGATGGCGAGGACCAGCCGGCTCGGTGCGGCGATCCCGGCTCGCACGTCGTCCGTGCCGAGCCGCCGGGTGGTGAGGTTGAACTGGTTGGTGCGCAGGGTGATCTGGGAGATCCGGGGCACGTCGGCGTCCGTGGCCGGGGCGACGGTGACGCGCACGTCCAGGGCCTGGAGGTACTCCTCCATGGAGGCGGCGCCGTCCAGGAGTTCCAGCCGGCCGGCGTCGGCCCGGTACTGGCCGGCCCGGCCACGGTCGGCCTCGGTCAGCTCGCGCACGTCGAACCAGCCGTCGGCGAGCAGCCGGTCGATGTGCAGGGCCGGTTCCTCGTCGAGCCGGACCACCGCGACTTCCGGAAGGGACGAGGCGACCAGACCGCACTCGAAGGGCGAGTCGTCCACGAACACGAAGCTGTCCGTGCCGAGGTTGAGCCGGGCGGCCATCTCCCGCAGATTGCCGTCCTTGGGCTGCCAGTTGGCAGTGATCCGGACGAAGTCGTCGGGGCGCAGCACCATGTCGGGGTGGCCGGCCAGCACCTGCTCCACCGGTTCCTGGTCGTTCTTGCTGCACACGCCGAGCAGGACGCCCTGGGAGCCGAGCTGGCGCACGGTCTTCTGGAAGGCGCCGAAGGCCTCGCCCCGGTAGGTCCCGGACACGGCGATGCCGTCGGGTCCGTCGTCGCCGAGGATGCCGTCCCACAGCGTGTGGTCCAGATCGACGACGAGGACCTTCTTGGTGCGGCCGCGCAGGGCCCGGGCCAGGTGTCCGATCTCGCGGGCGTAGCGGCCCAGCAGTTCCGCGCCGAGGTACTCCTTGGTGTAGACGGCGAGCCGGCTGTCGCGGACCGGCCCCGACTCGGCGATCAGCGGTTCGAGGTCGACCACGTGCACCCGCGGGTGGGCCAGCGCGATGCGCAGCAGTCCCGCGTTGAACTCCCGCCACAGCAGGGAGAGTTCGGTGCGCGAGCGGTGGTCGACGAGCTGACGCAGCTGCCCGGTGAGCAGCGGCAGGGTGTTGAGCACGAGGGTGCCGGATCCGTCGCGGACGTAGCTCTCGGCGAGCCGCTGGAGCAGACCGAGCCGGGCGGTGACCGCCTCGGCCGCGTCCGACACCCGCCAGGGCTGCGGGAGCTCGTCGAAGACGGACTGGGCGTCGAGCAGCACGAGCGAGAGGTCGGTGTCGTCGGCGTACAGGGGTCCCGCGGTGTCCTGGAGATCGCGGCGCCAGGAGTCGTGGTCGCCGTGGGTGGCCCGCAACGGGATCCCGTGGCGGGCGAGTTCGGCGGTGAGCGGGCCGGTGAGCGCGTCCAGCGTGCCGTGCCCCGACACCGTGACGTGCAGCGGCCGGGCGTCGGGGTGCAGGGCGTGGATGGTGCCGGGGTCGACCCGGGCGAGGAGCCGGCCGGCCCTGGCCAGGTCGGCCGCGGCGGCGGGGCCCTGGGCGAGGACGGCCAGCAGGCCGCTCACGCCGGGGAACTCCTCCGCAAGGCGCCCCTCGGTGTGCAGGTCGCGGATGCGGTCCAGCGCCTCGGCCCGGTCGGCGGGAGCGGGCCTGGTCGTCACGGGTGCGCTCACGGACTCTTCCTCACTTCACTGCCTCGCTTGTCTGACGGCTGGGACTGCTCAGGCCGCGGCCACGCGCTGCTCGGTGCGGCCCCCGCTCAGGTGGGACCAGGTGCGGCGGCGCAGCCGGGGGCCGGCCACCCGGTACAGCAGGCGGACGGGTGCGGGCAGCCGGCCCAGGAACTCGTCCCTGCGGTCGGTGCCGGCGGCCTCGCCGAGGGCGGCCAGCATGTACAGGCGGTGCGACTTGGGCACGGCGGCCCGGCCGCGCTCGCTGAGCCGCGCCCATTCCTGCGCGGTGAACCGGTCGGGCACCAGCGGCAGGATGTGCCGCTCCTCGTCGCCGAGGTGCTCGTCCAGGGCGGGCAGCAGGGCCGCGCAGGCGTCCGCCACCGCGTCCCTCGGGCCAGGGTCGGCTGCGGTGCCCCAGTCGGGCAGGGCGCGCTCCAGGCGGCCGAGGGCGTCGGCGATCCGCTCGTGCTGCTCCTCCATGCGGGCCACCAGGCCCTTGTCGACGGCCGGGTCGGCGACCAGTCGCGGCCAGACCAGTTCGTCCTCGGCGAGGTGATGCTCCGTCAGCATCTGGTTGAGCGCGGCCAGATGGGCGGCGACGACGGCGCTGCGCGCGGTGTCACCGGGGGCGACGGCGCGGATCACCGCCACCGACGCCTCGTACTCCTGCCGGAAGAGGCGGTGCACGACCACCATCTCGCCGGTGTCCGGCACTTCCCGTCCGTTCCTGGCCGACATCCTTCTCACCCTGGCCTTCGTGATCGATGCGTTGCGGCCGGATCCTGTCCGGTCGGCCTTAAGCGGTTCTTGCGCCCACATTTTCGCTACGTACGTTTCGTTATTCAGAGTACGAGCGTCTCCCATAATTACGCAACACGCGTTTCGTAAGTGGCCGGATCGAGCGGCCCGAGTCGCCCCGCCGGACCCCGGCGACCGCCGTGCGCGCACGACCGCAAGCGGGGCTTTAGCCGGGCCCCGCAGGCTCCCGGTGACCATCACGTCCGTGGAGAGGCAGTGGCGATGACAGGGGCGGTGCAAGCACAGGTCTGTGTGGTGGGAGGGGGGCCCGCGGGGCTCACCCTCGCGCTGGAACTGGCGCGGAGGTCCGTGTCCGTCGTCGTCGTGGAGCAGAGCGCGCGTTTCGACCGGTCGTTCCGCGGCGAGTCCATCTCCCCCGACTCCGTCTGGCTCCTGGAACGGATGGGGATCCTGCAGGGGTTGCGCGAGCAGACCCTGGAGACCCGCCGGATGGAGATCACCGACCAGGGCCGCACGGTGCTGCGCGCGGACTTCGCCGACTTCGACCGGCCGTGCCCGTTCCCCATGGAGCTGCCGCAGCCGCCGCTGCTCGAGGCGCTGGCCGCCCAGGGCGCGCAGCTGCCCGGCTTCCGGCTGCTGCGCCGCACCACCGCCACCGCGCTGCTGCGCGACGGCTCGACGGTCACCGGGGTGCGCTGCAAGGGCACCGACGGCGAGTTCGAGATCTCGGCGGCGCTGACGGTGGCGGCGGACGGCCGGTTCAGCAAGGTCCGCGAGATGTCGGGCCTGCGGTACGAGAAGCAGCCCCTGGAGCGGGACTTCGTCTGGTTCAAGGTGCCCCGGCCCGACGTCTGGGACGGCCACACCTACCGCGTGCGCATCCGCGGCGCCCGGCACGGGCTGTTCATCCCCACGGTCCCCGACCTCGTACGGGTCGGCTTCAACATCCCCAAGGGCGGCCTGAAGGAGCTGCGCGCACAGGGCGTGGGCGCACTGCACGCGCGGATGGACGAGCTCGCGCCGGAGATCTCCGCACAGGTGCGGACGGCGGTCACCACGTGGTCGGACACGTCCATGCTGGACATCTTCACCACCGTGGTCCCCCGCTGGTCACGGCCGGGCCTGGTGCTCATCGGCGACGCCGCGCACACGCTGACGCCGGTGCTCGGCCAGGGCGTCAACCACGCCATCACGGACGCGGCGGTACTGGCCCGCATGGTGGCCCCGGCGCTGCGCGCCGAGGACCGGGCGGCCGCGCTGGGCCGGGCGACCTCCCGCTTCCAGGAGGAGCGCGAGGCACCGGTGGCCCGGGCCCGGGCCCTGCAGCTGCGCCAGGAACGGGCGTTCGCCCTGTCCGGCCCGCTGCCGGTGCTGCTGCGCCGGGCCGCGTACCGCCTGGTGAACGCGAGCGCCCCGCTGAAGCGGCGGATCCTCTCCGGCATCTACTACCCGCTCCAGGAGGCGGACCGCGTCCGCCCCTTCGACGTCGCCCCGGTGCCGACGGCACCGGCCGGCGTCTGAACCGCCCCGCGCGCCCCGCCCACAGACCTCGACGAACGCGAAGGACAGGACTCCAGATGCCTCTCAGCCCCGAAGTGCCCGACTCCGCGGAGGCGGCCGGCCCCACCCCTCTCGCGTACCCCTTCGAGCAGCCGCCCGGGCTCGCCCAGTGCCCGATGTACGCGCACCTGCGCGAGGAGGACCCGGTCGCGCAGGTGCGGATGCCCAGCGGCGACCGGGCGTTCCTGCTCACCCGCTACGAGGACGTGCGCACCGCCCTGTCGGACCCCCGGTTCAGCCGGGCGGCCACGCTGGAGCCCGGGGCGCCCCGGCTCGCCGCGGCACCGCAGAACTTCAAGAGCCTGCTCAACATGGACCCGCCGGAGCACACCCGGGTGCGCAAGCTGGTCTCCCGCGAGTTCACCGCGCGCCGGGTGGCCGCGCTGCGCCCCCGCATCCAGGAGCACACCGACGCCCTGCTGGACGCCATGGCCGAGCTGGAGCAGCCGGTCGACCTGGTGCCCGCGCTGGCCTTCCAGCTCCCGGTCACCGTCATCTGCGAACTGCTCGGCGTGCCCTTCGAGGACCGCGACGACTTCGCGGCGTGGTCCCGGGTGTTCCTCGCCACCACCTCCGTGTCCAAGGAGGAGATGCTCGCCTCGCAGATCGCCCTGCGCACGTATCTGGCGGAGCTGGTGGCGGCCAAGCGCGAGAACCCCGGTGACGACCTGCTGTCCGCGCTGGTCTCGATCCACGACGAGGACGGCGACCGGCTGCAGGAGGAGGAGCTGATCTTCCTCGGCATCAGCCTGCTGGTGGCCGGCCACGAGACCACGGTCAACCAGATCGCCAACAGTGTGGTCGCGCTGCTCACC
Organism: Streptomyces sp. KL116D; assembly: GCF_030766975.1. Lineage (NCBI taxonomy): Bacteria > Bacillati > Actinomycetota > Actinomycetes > Kitasatosporales > Streptomycetaceae > Streptomyces > Streptomyces sp. KL116D. Next base: position 24,636 of record NZ_JASERH010000063.1, read on the forward strand.
CACCCCGAGCAACTGGAGCGGCTGCGCAAGGATCCGGATCTGATCAACTCCGCGGTGGAGGAGCTGCTGCGACTCCACCCGCCGGGCAACGAGGCGCTGCTGCGGATCACCCTGGAGGATGTCGAGCTGGACGGCGTGACGATTCCCAAGGGCAGCGCCGTCCTGCCGAGTCTCAGTTCCGCCAACCGGGACGTCCGTCAGTACGAGAACCCCGACAGCATCGACTTCGACCGCCCGGCCAACCCGCACTTCGCCTTCAGCCACGGCACCCACTACTGCATCGGCTCGGGCCTGGCCCGCGCGGAGCTGCAGATCGCCATCGGATCGCTGATCCAACGCTTCCCGACCTTGCGCCTGGCCGTCGCGGAGGACGAACTGCGGCGCCCCGAGGGCATGCTGGTGCACGGCATCGCCTCCCTGCCGGTGACCTGGTGACCCGGCCGAGCGCGTGAACCGGGGGCCCGCGGCGGATGCCGTGGGCCCCGGTCCGCAGCGATCCCCGGGATCAGCGTGCGGCGAGCCGCTCGACCCGCTGCTTCAACGCGCTGTTCATCGCCCGGAACTGAGGCAAGGTGTCGTTCCTGAGGCTGTCGGCCACGAAGGGCACCGCGACACCGGAGAAGTTCTCGCTCTGCGTGAGACGGACCGTGCCGCGTCCGGTGCGCTCGATGACGAAGCCGTGCTCGCCGTCGCCGATCCAGCCCGGCCCGACCTTGCCCAGCCAGCGCAGTTCACGGCCGGCGCTCACCTCGAGGACGGTCGGGGTGAAGGTGCTGGACTCGCCCTTCTGTTCCAGGCGGTTGCGCATCGTCGCGCCCGTCCGCAGGCCGTCGTCGGAGGTGACGACGGCCTCGGTGATGAAGGGGTTCCACTGCGGGTAGGCGTCGAGGTCGGTGAGCACGGCCCAGACCTGCTCGGGGGCGGCCTCGATCTCGATGGACGCGGTCAGCCGGACCGGATGGGTGTTGGTCCACACCGTGTAGCCCCCGAGCACGGCCGCCAAGCCGGCCAGCGCTAACAGGATGCGGCGGCGGCGCCGGTGCGGAGTGGCTTGCCGCGTGTCGTGCGGTCCGGAGGCGGCGGGTGCGGCGGGTGCGGGGGCAGAGACGGAAGAGTCGGCGGACATGGTCAGGTCCTCTCTGGGTGGGGGGTGGTGGCGGCCCCGGCCAGTACCTGGCCGACGAGCTCGTCGACGTAGTCGGCGCCGATCGGCGCCCCGGTGATCAGGAGCCGGTAGTAGAGGGCTCCGGCCAGCTGGTCGAAGAGCACTTCGGACGAGACGCCGGGAGGCAGCGCGCCACGTTCGCGGGCGTGGTCGAGCAGGCGGAGAGGCAGGGCGTTGCGCCGGGCGAACAGCCCGCGCACGGCGTCGCCCACGTCCGGGTGCCGGGCGGCGGCCGCCACCAGTTCGGCGACGACCCCGGCCGACCGGTCGGCCTCCCCCGCGGCGCCCCGCCCGACGCGGCGCATCCGGTCGAGGCCGGTCGCGACGGCCGTGAGGTAGACGGTCAGGTCGTGCCGGATGTCACCGGTGTCGGCGACCTCCACCTCGTCCTGGATCCGGGCGACGAGCGCGACGAGCAGGTGGTCCTTCGTGGGCCATCTGCGGTAGAGCGTCGTCTTGGCCACGGTGGCACGGGCGGCCACCTCGTCGATGGCGAACTTGTCGTACCCCCGCTCGGTCAGCAGGTCCTGGGCGGCCCGCAGGATCCGTCCGTCGGCGTCCCCACTGCGGGGACGGCCTCTGCGCGCGGGGGTGGTCACGGGGCTGCTCCTTGCGGTCGGGGTTGCCGGTGTCTGTTCGGCCGGGGCCCGCGGGCGTGGCCGGGCGCCGGCCGATGGGTCAGGGGCGTGCTGCCGTACCACGCATTTCGATACGACCGTTTCGTCATTCAGAGTAGGCAGGGGTCTCCTATTTACGCAACAGGAGTAGCGTAAATGGCGCGTTCGGCACCCTCGCGTGCCCACGGCGCACGTCGGCCCGGGCCCGCAGAGAGTGCGGGACCCGGGCCGTCGAGCGGGCGGGGACCGGTCAGGTCACCCGCGCAGCGGGCTGCCGGTCGAGCGGCTCCGCCGGATGCTCACCCGGGACCGGGACCGGGGCCACCGCGGCAGCGGGCTCCGCCTCCTCCAGCCGGTCGAGCCCGAGGCGCGTGTGCAGGCGGCGCAGCGGGCCGGGGGCCCACCAGTTGGCGCCGCCGAGCAGCGCCATGAGGGAGGGCACCAGCAGGGCCCTGACCACCGTCGCGTCGATCAGCACGGCGAACGCGGTGCCGAGCCCCAACTCCTGCAGCAGCACCAGGCGGGAGAGCGCGAGCGCGCCCAGCGCCAGGCAGAACAGGGCAGCCGCCGAGGTGACCACGGGACCGGTGCGCGCCAGTCCCTCGGCCACCGCCGAGCGCTCGTCGAGACCGGCCTGCCTGGCCTCCTTGATCCGGCCGAGCAGGAAGACGTTGTAGTCGGTGGACAGCCCGAAGGCGAGCGCGAGGACGAGCACCGGGGAGGTCGCCTCGATGCCGTTCTGGGCGGCGAAGCCCAGGTTGCCGTCCTGGAACACCCAGACGAGGAAGCCGAGCGCGGCCCCCGTGGAGAGGGTGTTCATCACCAGCGCCTTCAGCGGCAGCAGCACGGACCCGGTGAAGGCGAACAGCAGGAGCAGCGTGATCACGGCGAGGGTCCCCGCGGCGAGCGGTACGTGGGCGCCGATGCTGGCCTTCTGCGCGAGGAAGTCGGCGGTCGTCCCGGTGTAGCGCGCGGGGACCGGCGCGTCGAGGTCCTGCACCCGCTGTGCGGCGTCCTTGGCCTCGGTGCCGAGCGGGGCGCCGCCGAACACCGCGTCGATCTGCCAGTGCCGGTCGTCCAGCCGGACCGGGTCGGCCACCGCCTCCACGCCTTCCACGGCCGCGACCTGGCGGGCGTAGGCCGTGATCCGGCCGTCCGCCGACGGGGTGTCGAGCACGATCTGCATCGGCGCGGCGGGCGGCTTGGAGAAGTCGCTCTCCAACTCCCGCGACACGTGTCCGGCGCTGGTGGAGGCGGGCAGCATGGACGGGTCGGCGCCGGTGAACTTGAGGCCCGTCACCGGGGCGGCGACCAGCAGCAGGATGCCGGTCGCGCCGAGCGCGACCAGCACGGGCCGGCGCATCACCCCGTGAGCGATCCGGTGCCAGCGGCGGCCCGCCTGCGCCTGGGTCGCGTCGTTGCGCTGCCAGCGCCGCGGTGCCAGGGCGTTGACGCGCGTGCCGAGGACGGCGAGCAGCGCCGGCAGCCCGAGCAGCGCGAACAGGGCTGCCGCGATCACCGTGATCACACCGGCCAGACCCATCGACCGCAGGTAGGGCTGCGGGAACACGGTGATCGCGGCCAGCGCGGCGGCCACGGTCAGCGCGCTGAAGAAGACGGTACGGCCCGCGCTCGCCATCGTGCGGCGCACGGCTTCGACACCGGGCCCGTGCGCGGCGAGTTCCTCGCGGTAGCGGGAGACCATCAGCAGCCCGAAGTCGACGGCGAGGCCCAGTCCGAGGGCGAAGGCGAGGTTGAGCGAGCCCGACGACACGTCCATGAACAGGGTGGCGACGCGCAGCCCCGCGAACGTGATCAGCAGGGTGACCAGGGCGCCGGCCAGCGGCACGAGCGCCGCGACCACACCGCGGAAGACCAGGAACAGCAGGATCAGGATGAACGGCAGGGCGAAGCCCTCCGCCCTGGCGAGGTCGTCGGTGGAGACCTGGTCGACCTGCACGTGGCCGGGGGTCGCGCCGCCGAGCCAGGCGTTGTCGCGCAGGACCGGATCGTCCTCGATCGCCTCCTGGAGCTCCTTCTCGGCGGCGACCGTCGCCTTCTCGGCCATGGGTCCCACGTTGCCGAGAACAACGGTGCTGCGGCCGTCGTCGGAGACGAGGGCGGGGTTCGACGCCGACGCGTAGTCGACGACGCTCTTGATCTCGGACCGGCCCTTGAGCAGGTCGACCGCGGCCGCGACGGACGCGGGCAGCGGGCCGTCGGGGTCGATCGGCGCGTCCGTGCGGACGAGGACGGCATAGCCCTGCTGGGCGTCGATGCCGGTGGCCTGCTGGATGATGCGGCGGGCGGCGACGTTGGCGCCGCCGGGATCGTCGTAGTCGGACAGCCCGTTGGTGAGCTTGCTGTCCACCGTGCCGCCGAACAGGGCGGCCAGGACGGCGGCGAGCCCGGCCAGTAACAGGCCGACGCGCCGCCGTGCGTGCAGTGCGGAGCCCAGGGCAGAAAACATCGAAGGTCACCTTCCGTCGGTGACCGGAGTGTCCCGGCGGGCGCTTTAGTCTCGCTGAAGGCCGCGGCCGCACACTCCCGTCACGCCCTCGTCGACCGGCCGGACCGGTCGCAACCGCCGCTACGGGAGATCCAGTTGATCGACAACATGTTCGTGATTGACGCCACCGTGCACCCGTACAACGTGGCGGACGACAACCTGCGCAAGGACGGGGAGTTCCCGAACCTGCACGCGTTCGCCCTGCGCGAGATGCTCTGGGGCATGCACGAGCGCTTCGCCACGAAGGGCTCCGCCATCCCCCGCGAGGCCTTCTGCACCGACTGGCCGCCGGAGCTGCTCGTACGGACGCTCTTCACCGAGTCCGACGTCGACATGGCGGTCAACCACCGGCTGCGCATCGACGCCGTGTTCGAGGACGGTCTGTGCAACGGCGAGAAGAACCGGGAGCTGGCCGAGAAGTGGCCGCACCGGATCGTGCCGTACGCCGGGATCAACCCCGCCGTCGGCATCGAGGAGTGTCTGCGCGACCTGCGCGAGCAGGTGGCTCGGGTGCCCGGCACGATCGGCATCAAGATGTACCCCAACGCCGGTTCCCCCGACCTGAGTTGGCGGCTCGACGACCCGGAGTTCGAGCCGCTCTTCGAGCTCGCCAAGGAGCTCGGCATCAAGATCATCGCGCTGCACAAGATCGTCCCGAACGGTCTGGTGCCGCTCGGCCCCTTCGGCATCGACGACCTGGAGACGGTCGCCATCCGCCACATCGACCTCTCCTTCGAGATCGTCCACGCCGGCCTGCCGCCGTTCGTGGAGGAGGTCGCTATGGCGCTGATGCGGCTGCCCAACGTCTACGCCAACCTGGAGATCACCTCCGCGATCCTGGCGCACGGCATGGGGTACGTGGAGGAGGCGCTGGCCCAGATGATCTCCCTCGGCGGCGCCGAGAAGATCATCTACGCCTCCGGGGCCCTGCACTTCCACCCGCAGCCCGTGCTGGAGAAGATGGCGCGCCTGACGTTCTCCGACCGCACGCTGGAGCGCTACGGCCTGGAGCAGATCACCCACGACCAGCGGGCCGCGTTCCTGGCCGGCAACTACGCGCGGATCGCGGGGATCGACCTGCCGAAGGCGGCCGAGCAGATCAAGGACGACGAGTTCGCGAGGGCCCGCGCCGAGCACGGCGGGAACCGTCCCCTGTGGGCCAACTGGCGCGAGATGCGCCCCGAGCAGTGGGCGGCCGCCTCGTGACCGCGCCGACCGCACCCGCACCCGCACCCGCTGCCGCTCCCGCCACGGCGACGGCGACGGCCACGACCGAACAGGTCCACACCGCGCTCCAGGACGTCTACGACCCGTGCAGCCAGTCCTGGCAGCGCCCGATGAGCCTCGTCGACCTCGGCCTGATCCGCGCGGTGTCCCTCGCGCCTGACGGGCGCGCGACGGTGCGCATCAGTCTGACGGCACCGTTCTGCATGGCCGTGCCGACCATCATGCAGTCGATCGAGCAGAAGGTGGGCGCCGTCGACGGCGTCAGCGACGTCACGGTCGAACTCGACGGCGGCACCCTGTGGCGCCCGGAGCTCATGACGGACAAGGGCCGCGAACTCCTCGCCGACGCCCGCGCCGACGACCGCCGGATGCTGCCGCTGACCCCGGTACCGGGCCCCGGCCCTTCCTGACCCCGCACGTCACTGCGGCCCCCTCGACCGCGCCACCCGCCCCGGCGGCGCACCCGAGGGGGCCGCAGTGCTGCGTTCGCTCGCCCGTCCGCCCGCCCGGCGGCCCGCCCGTCCGTCAGTCCGTCAGTCCGTCAGTCCGTCAGTCCGTCAGTCGTCCGCCAGGGCCGGAGCTTCTCGGGGTTCCGGACCGCCCAGATGTTCCTGATGCGGTCCTCGACGACCTCGAACGCGAACACCGTGACGAGGGCGCCGCCCTGGAACGCCACCAGGCCGGGCAGGCCGTTGACCGTGCACTCCAGGAAGGTGGTGCGGTCGCCGGCCACCCGGGCGATCTCGGCGTAGGCGTGCGCAATCCGTTCGCCGCCCACGATCGGGCACGGGTGGGTGACCGCCAGTCCGCCGCCGTCGGCCGTCGCAGTGGCGTCGGGGTCGAGGAGGCCGATGAGGGCCTCGATGTCCTTGGCCTCCCACGCCGTCCTGAACTGCCGGACGATGCCCGCCTGTCCGGTGGCAGGGGCCGCCGTCGTGGGGTGGGCGGTGCGGATGCGGCGGCGGGCGGATGAGGCCAGCTGTCGGCAGGCCGCCGGGGTGCGGCCGACGATCGCGGCGACCTCGCCGAACGGGTACCGGAAGACGTCGTGCAGGACGAACGACACGCGTTCGGCCGGCGTCATCGCGTCGAGGACGACCAGGAAGGCCATCGTCACCGACTCGTCGAGGGTGACCCGGTCGGCCGGGTCCGCGCCGCCGGAAGGACCGCCGTTCCACTCCGTGGGTTCGGGCAGCGGCTCGGGGATCCAGTCGCCCACGTAGGTCTCGCGCCTGACCCGCGCCGAGCCGAGCTGGTTCAGGCAGATGCGGCTGGCGACCGTCATCAGCCAGGCGCCGGGCGACTCGATGGCCCGCTGCTCCCGCGGGGACATGGCGTACCAGCGGGCGTACGTCTCCTGGACCACGTCCTCGGCGTCGGCGAGGGAGCCGAGGAGGCGGTAGCCGAGGTTGATCAGGTGACGCCGCTCGCTCATGATCGCGCCGAGGCCGGGATCACCCCGCTCGTCGCCCTGCTCGTCGCCGTGCCCGGTTCCTGCCCCGGCGCCGGCCCCAGTTCCGGTCCCGATGGTCATGGTGTGCGCCTCTCCCTCGCTCGCTTCCGCTCCCCCACCCACTACGACAACGCAGCCCGCCGGAATGTCAGGGCGCCCCGTCTCCTCACATTCCGGCGGGCTGCCTTGTCGTAGCGGCGAGAAGGCACGTCCTACCGAGAGGGACTTCGATGAACGACTTCCAGGCCACCGCCGACCGCGTCGAGATCGAGGCGCTGCGCGGCGAGTTCAGCGATGCGGCCATGATGCGCGACCGGCCCCGCATGGCGGCACTGTTCACCGTGGACGGTGCGCTGCGCATGCCCAACATCCCCGTCGAGCTGGTCGGCCGCGAGGAGATCAGGGCCGGGGGCGAACGGCTGCAGAGCCAGTGGGACTTCTTCGTGCAGACCACGCACCCCGGCACGATCGTCCTCGACGGCGACACCGCGACCGGCCGCACGTACATCCAGGAGCTCGCGCGCACCCTCGACGGCCGCGAGGGCCTCAACTACGCGATCTACCACGACCGTTACCGGCGCACCGAGGAGGGCTGGCGGTTCACCGAGCGGGTCTACGAGGTCAGGTACCTCGACACGTCCCCGCTGGCGGGCGCGGCGCCCGGACCGACCACGTCCTTCACCGAACCGGCGCCGGCCGAGCGGCTTGAGCGGGTGGCCGCCGCGCTGCGCGCCAACGGCTTCGCCGCCGAGATCCTCGACGACGCGGCGGCGGCGCGGGCCCGCGTCAAGGACCTCGTGCCCGAGGGGGCCAGTGTGCTCACCGGGGCCAGCGAGACGCTGCGGCTGTCCGGCATCGACGACGACCTCAACGCCAGCGGCCGGTACGACGCCGTCCGGCCCCGGATCCTGGCCATCGACCGGGCCACGGGCGCCGACGAGATCCGGCGGCTGACCGCCTGCCCCGACCACGTGGTGAACAGCGTCGCCGCGGTCACCGAGACCGGCTCCCTCGTCCTCGCCTCGGGCAGCGGCAGCCAGCTCCCCGCCAACGCGGGCGGCGCCGGGCACGCGGTGTGGGTCGTCGGCGCCCAGAAGGTGGTGCCCGACCTGAACACGGCCCTGCGCCGCATCGAGGAGCACGCCCTCCCCCTGGAGACCGTCCGCAGCCAGGAGGTGTACGGCGTGCCGAGCGCGGTCAACCGCCTCCTCGTCCTCAACGCGGACCCGCGCCCGGGCCGAGGCACGGTCCTGCTCCTGCGGGAGGCGATCGGCTACTGATGCCGCACGCCAACTCCCCGGCCATGAAAGCCTGCTGACGACTGACCACAGACCACCCGACCGTTGGAAGAGCGGAGCTGCCCGAGGTGCCGAACGACCTTGCCTGGATCGCGGACGCCTGGTCCGGCGCGAACCACCAGAACGCCTCGGACCTGTACGTCACCTGCGCCCGCGGCCTGAGCCCCCTTCAGCTCGCCGGGCGCATGGCGGACCACGCTCCCGTGGAGGTCGGCCCCGCCCTCACCCTCCAGGAGGCGTCCCGGATGGTCGACCTCGCGCAGGTCTACTGCGTCGGCCGCCTCGGGGAGAGCGGCGACTGGTCGTACGTCGTGGAGTGCGGCGGCAGCGAGGGGTGGGCCCTGGACCCGGCCGTCTCGCACGGCGCCGAGGTGCTGATCCTCGACCCGCGACCGGACGACCCGCCTTCCTTCCTCAGCTACTTCGCCGACGGCGAGGTGCAACTGCACCTGGAACTGAGCTCCGGCCACGACCCGGCGGGAGCCCGGCCGGACCTGCTGCGCCCGGCCCTGGAAGCGGCCGGGGTCGTCCCGCCGGAGGGCAGCATGGACGACCTGCTGGGCCCGGACGAAGAGGTCCCGCTCCTCGAACAGCGGCGCCGCCTCCTGACGGTAGCCGGTGAACACTTCGGCCTGTCCTTGCCCCGGCAGACGATCGAGCACGGCCGCCTCCCCGCCACCGTCACCCGCACCAGGCCACCGGCCTCCTGGTGACCACGGGCGCACGGGCCGTGGCGGAGGTCAGCCGGGCGGAGGTCGGGCAGGCGGAGGTCAGGCGGCCGGCGGTCAGGCGGGCAACGTGAAGAGCACCTCGTCCACCTCCTCGCCCCGGCCGTTTGCGAAGCCGCGATCGGTGCCGGTGGGGAGGAAGCCGCACTTCGTCAGGACCCGGACGGACGCGGCGTTGTCGGCGGCCGCCCGGGCGTGGAGCGGGCGTTCGGGGGCGAGGTCGAGCAGGGCGCGCAGCGCGGCGGTGGCGGCGCCCCGGCCCCAGTGCCGGCGGTCGATCCAGTACGTGACCTCGCGTTCGCCGGGCGAGCCGTACACGGACGCGTGGCCGATGACCTCACCGTCGGCGGCGACGACCGTGCGCACGAGGCACGTCGGGTCCTGCAGGATCCTGGCCCAGTGGGCCTGGAAGCGGGCGAGGTCCGAGGGGTCCTTGGCGGTGAACGCCGCCATCCGGATCCCCTCGGGGTCGTTCGTCTGGGCGAAGAACGCGGGGAGATCGGCATCCCTGACGTCGCGCAGCGTGATCTCCATGGGCGGGCCTCCGGGCGGCTGAGCGTGCTGGGCGTCGGCGCCCGGTGTCCGTGGGGCGCCTCGCCGATCATCGCACCTGTGTTCTCAACTCGCGCTGCCTTGGGCCGGGTTGGCGGGCTTGGTGTGCAGGACCTCCCGGGCCTGTTCCGCGGCGCGCAGGGTGCTCTCGGAGATGAAGTCGACGAAGCGGGCGATGTTCTCCAGGCGGGTGGCGGCGGGCGTGCCGGGGCCGAGGACCGTCACGCCCTGGCGGGCGACGTCGGCGACGCGGGCCGTGGCGCGGGCGCTGGCGATCGTGGACTGGTACATGACCTCGTCGTCCACGGAGTAGCGCTCGCGGCGGCGTTCGTCGCGCTCGCGGCGTACGAGTCCCTGGCTCTCCAGGAAGGCGATGGCCTTGGAGACGGTGGCGGGGCTGATCTCGAGGCGCTCGACGAGCTCGGCCGCGGTGACGCTGCCGCTGTCGGTGGTGTAGAGGCAGACCATGACCCTGGCCGTCATCCGCGGCAGGCCCGACGCCATGAAGACGGTCGTGAACTCCTCCTCGTAGTCCTGCACGGCTTCGAGGTCGCGGCCGTGGGGCAGCGCGGCGGTGCCGGCGTCGCGCGGTGCGGCCTTCTTGCGGCGGCGGGCGCGGTGTTCGGTGGAGCGGTGGGCGATCTCGGCGCGGTAGGCGGTGGGGCCGCCGTTGCGCATGACCTCGCGGGTGATGGTCGAGGTCGGGCGTTCCAGGCGCCTGGCGATCTCCGCGTAGGCAAGGCCGTCGGCCAGCCCCAGGGCGATCTGCTGGCGTTCGGACTGGCTGAGCCTGCCTCCCGGCATCACGGTCTCCTTCGTGGTGCGTCCGCACGGTGCGTGCGGGTGCCTGTGCGTGCGTGGTGGCGCCAGCATAGCGTTCACTTTCATTTCATTGCTACGGCCTTGACCGAGCACTGTTGCGTTAGCTTCTGAACCGTTGCAACGAAATCTCGCATCTGACCTGTGGATACTGCATTTTTACGCAACAAGCATGTTGCCAGAACCATGAACGCAACGTAGCGTTTACGACATCAGAAACCACGGGCCGCAAGGGTCCACGGCATACGGATGAAGGAACTCACCATGCAGAAGTTCGCCACCGCCGCCCCGATCTCCACCGTCCTGAACGTTCCCGCCGCCCGCGTCCGGTTCATCGCCGCCGACCGCGCCGACACCACGGTCGAGGTCCGGCCCGCCGATGCCGCCAAGTCCCGTGACGCCAAGGCCGCCGAGCTGGTCGAGGTCGTCTTCGCCGACGGCGTCCTGCGGATCGAGACCCCGGAGGCGCAGCACAAGGCGCTGGGCAACTCCGGTTCCGTCGAGATCACGGTCCAGCTGCCCGCCGGTTCCGGCGTGGACGCCAAGCTGGCCGCCGGTGAGCTGCGGAGCACCGGCCGCCTCGGCGACGTCACCGTGGATGCCGCGCAGGGCCCCGTCGCACTCGATGAGGCCGCCGGCGCCCACCTCACCCTCCAGGACGGCGACATCACCGTGGGCCGCCTGACCGGTTCCGCCGAACTCCGCACCCAGCGGGGCGACTTGACGGTGTCCGAGGCCGCGCACGGCACCCTCACCCTGAACACCGAGAAGGGTGACATCACGGTCGGCGCCGCCCACGGCGCCTCCGCCACCCTCGACGCCAGCACCGGTTACGGCCGGGTCCAGAACACCCTCAAGAACGCCGACGGCGCCGACGCCGGCCTGAACATCAACGCCACCACGACCTACGGCGACATCGCCGCCCGCAGCCTCTGACCCCGGGCGGGCCGTCGGCCCCACGCAGCGGAAGGCACCCACTCGATCACATCGATCGAGGCGGGTGCCTTTCTGCTGTTCACCAGAGACGGCACGCGACACGGAAGGCCTCGCCGACCCCGCGCACGCCGCGTTCGTCCACAGCATGGACCTGGTGCTGGCCGGCTGCCGCGCCCTGGCGCTGCTCGCGGCGGTCGCGGCCGCCCTGTTCCTGCCCAGGGGCACGGCCACCGGGACCATGGAAGGGCCAAGGAGGGGACCACGGAGGTGGCCCGAACCCTGCCCGAGCCCGCGGAATCGCTGACATGACGACGCGTACGACACCGCAGGAGCGCAGCGAGGCCGTGCTGGCCGAGGTCATCGCCGAGCGCAGCGGGCGCGACGCGCACGACCTGGAGGTCAAGTGCGTGGCCGCCGCGATCATCGCGGTGTTCACGACGCTGATGCGGCACTGGGTCGAGGGGGACGGCAAGGAGGATCTGCTCGCGCTCTACGACCGCCATCTCCAGCTGCTGAGCCGGGGGTTCGACTTCTGACCCGGCGGTCGCCGGGAGTGACCTCAGAGCCGGGACGACCTGATCTCCTTCAGGTGGGCGATCAGGTCGTCGACCGCTCCGAGGCCCTGCGACCCGTCGGTGACGACGGTGCGGCCGTCGAACTGGAGGCGGTACTCGAACAGGTCCCTGGACCGGTCGTCGACCGCGCGGGAGGGTGGGTCGACGGCGTCCACGGCGTCGAGGAGGCCGTCCAGCTTCTCCTCCTCCGTCCGCGTCAGTTCGTCCGCCCGCGTGCGGTCGCCCGCGCCGTCGACGAGGAAGACGTCGCCGCCGGACGTGACCTCGACACCGTGCCGGACCCCGGCGAAGCCGCCGCTGACGGAGAGGCTCACCGCGCCCTGCCCCGAGCCGGTGAGACCGCAGCCGCCGAGGAGAAGCACCCCGGACACGGCGCCCAGCGCCAGGCTCATCACTCTCGTCGTCCTTGCGTCTTGCCTGTACCGGAGGTCGGACGCGATCCGGGCGCGGCTGGAGTCCATGGGCAGATGGTGCCAGGAGTCGTCGCGGAGCGGGGCTCCTTTAGGAGCAAGAGGGGGCCCCTTTAGGAGCAAGGCCGGAGAGGAGCAAGACCGGTGAGGAGTACGACCGTTGAGGAGCACGGCCTTCGTCAGGCGCGACGTCAGCCGGTTCGCAGGGCGCGGTCCAGGAGGGCCAGCAGCCGGTCCCAGTGACGCCGTGAACCGGCCGGGCTGAACGCGTCCGTGTCGGACATCGTGAAGCCGTGGACGGTGTCGGGGTAGATCTCGGTGGTGTGGACGACGCCCGCGGCGTCCAGTGCGCGCGTGAGCTCGGCGAGCGCCTCGGGTGACATGTCGTTCCCGGAGAGGCCGAGGTGGACCTCGGCGGTGAGTGCCGGGATGCCGTGGTGCGGGCTGTCGGGCTCGTCGGTGACCAGGAAGCCCGGGTGGAACCCGGCGACGGCGGCGACCTCGCCGGGGTGGGCCGTCGCGGCGCGCAGGGCCAGGGCGCCGCCGATGCAGTAGCCCATGGTGGCGACCGGACCGGCGGCGACCTCGGGCCGCGCGGTGAGGAAGTCCAGGTAGGCGTCGGCGTCGCGGAGGATGCGCTCGGTGGGGAGCGCCGCCTCCAGGTAGGGCATCAGGCCCTCGATGACCGCGGGGCGGATGTCCGCGCCGATGTGGGCGGGGAGTTCGACGACCGGGGCCTGGCCGTGCCGGTAGTAGAGGTTGGGGACGAGCACGCAGTAGCCGTGTGCGGCCAACTGGCGCGCTCGTTCCTCCAGTTCGGGGCGGACGCCGAACGCGTCCGGATACAGCAGCACGCCCGGGTGGCGGCCGCCGTCGTCGGGCAAAGCGGCGAAGGCGTCGGCCTGACCGTCGGGGGTGGGTATCCGCAGGGCCTGGGTCTTGGTATGGGTCTTGGTATGGGTCTTGCCATGGGTCCTGGTGTCGCGGTGCGCATGGGTGTTGGCGGGAATGGTGGGTGGTCCTTCCTGGTCGCCGGTTCACCGTTAGTGCCACTAACGGTGTCGGGGTGACCGAACGTATAGCGTTAGTCTCACTAACACAAGGGACCGCAAGGTCGTCACGGAGCACGTGAATCGGGACATCGGGATGGGCGCCATGAGCAGAGCCGAGGCCACGCACTGGGTGCCCGACCGGCTGCGGGGACGGGCGAGTCGGCTGTTGTCGCAGCTGACGACCCGGTCGGACCGGCTGATCAACGACGGGCTCGCCCGGGCCGACGCCCGCAAGTGGCACTACGCGGTGCTCGCGTCGTTGCAGGACCACGGTCCGGGCAGCCAGGCGGCGCTGAGCCGGCGCACCGGCATCTACCGCAGCGACATGGTCGGCGTGCTCGACGAACTGACCGGGCGTCAACTCGTCGAGCGGGCACCGGACCCGGCCGACCGGCGCCGCAACCTCATCACGATCTCCGCCCGCGGCCGCCGCCGGCTGCGCCGGCTCGACGACGTCTTGGACGAGCTGCACGACGAGCTGCTCGCGCCGCTGGACCAGGCCGAACGCGACCAGTTCGTCACACTGCTCACGCGCCTCCTGGACCACCACTCGCCCGCGCCTGACCGGGCAGACGGTGCGTCATGAACGGGCGGGACATCAGGAACTCCCGGAATCTCAGGGCGGCTTCGGACAGGTGGGCGTCGCGGCGCCGGACGAGCGTGAGCACGCGCTGACAGGCGGGGGCGTCCACCCGGACCCAGGCCACCGGGACCTGTGAACCGGTACCGAGCTCCCGGGAGATCGCCGGGATCAGGCCGATGCCGAGCCCCGCGCTGATCAGGACCTGGCTCGCGCCCGGCTCGTCGCCCTCGCACGACAGCACGGGGGTGAGCCCCTCCGCCGCGAAGAGCCGGTCCAGGAGGGTCCGCTGCCAGTGGCCCCTGCGCGTGGTGACGAAGGGCTCGCCGGCGATCTCGCGGATCGTCACGCTCTCCCGCCCGTCGAGCCGGTGCCCGCGCGGCACGGCGAGCAGCACCTCTTCCCGTACGAGCTCCTCCGTCCGCAACCGGGAGCCGGACAGCGGCTGCGACCCGACGCAGAAGTCGACCTCTCCGACGCGTAGTTGGCGCTCCATCTCCTCCGCGTTCGACTGGTAGAGCCGGACGTCGGCGTGCGGCTGCACGGCGCGGAAGCTGCCGAGGACCGTGGTGATGGTCAGCAGGGTCTCGCTCGCGATACTGACCCGGCCGAGCCCCAGTTCACCGGCCTCGCGCACGGCCCGTACGCCGTCGTCGAGTTCGCTCAGCGTGCGGTCCACGTGGCGCAGGAACATCGCCCCGTACGCGTTGAGCCGGATCCCGCGGCCCTGCCGGTCGAACAGCGGAGAGCCCAGCTCGCCCTCCAGACGGGCGATGGTGCGGCTGATCGAGGGCTGGGCGATGCCCAGTTCGTCGGCGGCGCGGCTGATGTGCTCGTAGCGGGCGACGAGCTGGAAGTAGCGCAACTGCAACAGGTCCACGACCCTCACCCCTCCCCCGGTCCGCCTCCATTCATGCCTGCCGAGGCATCACCCCATGGCAGAACTGGTCTTGGAAATACATGAGTGCTTGTCCCTACGGTCGTCACCGGGGCACCCACGGGGCACCTGCCCCGCCCCTCCCCGATCCCCGCCCCTCGACCAAGGACGGTGCACCATGAGCGCTGCGGAGCTGGCCCGGCTCCAGTTCGCGGCCACCACCGGCATCCACTGGCTGTTCGTGATCCTCACCATGGGACTCGTCCCGCTCGTGGCGGTCCTGCACACCCGGGCCGCGTACACCCGCGACCCCGCGACGAAGGCCGTGCGCGAGCGCGGCACCCGTTTCTGGGGCCAGCTGTACGTCATCAACTACGCGGTCGGCATCGTCACCGGACTGGTCATGGAGTTCCAGTTCGGGCTCAGCTGGAGCGGGTTGAGCAGGTTCGCGGGCAACGTCTTCGGCGCCCCGCTCGCCCTGGAGACCCTGATCGCCTTCTTCGCCGAGTCCACCTTCCTCGGCATGTGGATCTTCGGCTGGGGCCGGCTGCGCCGGGGCGTGCACGTCACGCTCATCTGGCTGGTCGCCCTGACCGCGTACGCCTCCGGATACTGGATCCTCGTCGCCAACGGCTTCATGCAGCACCCCGTGGGCTTCGAAGTCCGCGACGGCGCCGCCTACTTGACCGACTTCGGGGCGCTGCTCACCAACTCCGCCTCCCTGACCGCCCTCGGTCACATCACGCTCGCCGCACTCACCACCGGCGGCCTGTTCCTGGCCGGTGTCAGCGCCTGGCACCTGGTCCGCGACACCGAGGAGAAGGAGCTGTTCCGCGCTTCGCTGCGGCTCGGCACCTGGGTCGCCATGGTGGCCTCGTTCTTCGTGGTCGTCGTCGGCGAGATGCAGCGGCCGATCATCGAGCGGACCCAGCCCATGAAGCACGCCGTGCTGGAGAACTCCGGTGTCGCCGAGGTGCGGCGGCGGCTCGTCGAGCAGTACGGGCCCGGCTCCTACGTGCCGCCCGAGGGGTGGGTCCGGCTGTCGATGGACACGATGACGATCATCGGCAACACCCTCTCCACCCTCACCTTCGTCGCGGTGTTCCTGCTGTGGAAGGACCGCCTCGTGCGGTGGCGCCCGGCCGCCCATCTGATGACCGCGCTCGTCCCGTTCGCCTTCATCGCCTCCGTCGGCGGCTGGGTGGTGCGTGAAGTGGGACGCCAACCCTGGCTGATATACGGCCAGTTGACGGTCGACGACGCCCTCTCCCACGTCGGCAGGGGATCGCTGCTCGCGTCCTGCGTCGTGTTCGTCACGATCTTCGTCGCCCTCGCGGTGACCGACTGGACCCTGATCACCCGCTTCGCCCTGCGCGGCCCCGCCGCCACCCAGCTCGGTGCCACCGAGCCGCTCCCGGACGAACCCACGGGAGACACCGTCGACGACCAGCCGGTCCCGGCCCTCTGAGGAGTTGAACGCACGACATGAGTCTGGAGACCGCCTGGCTGGCCCTGCTCGGCCTGCTGCTCGCCGGGTACTTCGTCCTCGGCGGATACGACTACGGCGTACAGATGCTGCGTCCCCTGCTCGGCGACAGCGACAGCGACAGCGACAGCGACCGGGACGAGACGCAGGACGCGCACGGCACGCACGACGCGCTCGACGCCATCGCTCCCTTCTTCCTCGGCAACGAGGTCTGGCTGGTCGCCTTCGCGGGCGTCCTGTTCGGCGCCTTCCCGCACCTGGAGGGCAGCCTGCTGCCCGGCCTGTACCCGCTGGTCGTCGCGATCCTGGCCGGTCTGGTCATCGGCAACGCGGCCGTCCAGCTGCGCCGCAGGGCGCGCAGCACCCGGGGCCGCCGGATCTGGGACGCACTGATCGTGGCCGGGGGCGCGGTGCCCGCCGCGTGCTGGGGGCTCGTCGTCGGTCTGCTGCTGCACGGGGTGCCGCGCCGGGCGGACGGCAGTTTCCGGGTGGGCGCGGCCGAGGTGTTCACCCCGTTCGTGCTGGCCTGCGGTGCCACCACGCTGCTGCTGTTCGCGGCGCACGGTGCGGCCTTCGCCGCACTGCGCGCCCCCTCCCGCCAACTCGCCGTCCGTGCATACAAGTTGGGCGTGCGGCTGATCGGCGCAAGCGGCGCGGCGGCCTTGCTCGCGCTGCTGCTGACCGTCGTCGGCTCGGGCGCCGACCTGACCAACCGCACGGCCTCGGTGGTCGTCGCCGTGGTGCTCGCCGGGGCGTTCGGTGCCGCCTGGTGGTCCTTCTCCGCCGGGCACCCGGTCAGGGCGTTCGCGTCCACCTGTCTGGCGACGGCGCTGCCCGTACTGCTCGTGGGGGCGGGGCACTACCCGTACCTGCTGATCAGCTCGGCGGGCCGCGGCCTTGACGTCGGTCACGCCGTCACGGACGACGCCACGCTCAGAATCCTCAGCGCCTTCGGCGTCTTCGTCGTCCCGACGGTCCTCGCCTACCAGGCATGGAGCTGGTGGGCCTTCCGGGGACGCGCCGGCCACCGCCACCCCCGCTACTTCTGAGCCCGCACCCGCCCGGCCCGGAGAGGGACCACCCATGAAACCGGTCGAACGCCGTCTGATGCGCGAACTGCCCGTGCTGCGCCGCCACGTGAGGCGGTGCGCCATCCTGGCACTCCTTGGCGCGGGGCTCGTCGTCGGTCAGGCGACCCTGCTGGCGACGGTGCTCGCGGACGGGTTCGCCGGGCGCCCGGTGACCGTCGCCGCGGCCGTCGCGCCCGGCGCCGTGGTGGCGGGGCGGGCGGTGCTCGCGTGGGCGCGCGGCGTCCTCACGCACCGCGCCGCGGCCGACGCCAAGCACGCGCTGCGCACCCGGATCACCGACCGGCTCAGCGGCACGACGGCGCTGCGTCCGTCGGCCCGCGGCCACGGCGAGACGGCCACCCTGCTGGTACGCGGCCTCGACGCGCTCGACCCGTACGTCGTCGGCCACCTGCCCACCACGACGGCCGCCGCCGTGGTGCCCCTCGCGGTCGTCGCGTGGCTGTCCGTGACGGACTGGTCGTCCGCGCTCGTCGTGGTCGTGACGCTGCCGCTGATCCCGGTGTTCGGGGCGCTGGTCGGCAGGCACACGGCCCGGCGCACGGCCCGGCAGTGGCAGCTGCTCGCCCGGCTCGGCGGCCACTTCCTGGACGTGGTGACCGGGCTGCCGACGCTGCGCGCGTTCGGCCGGGAGGGGCATCAGGTGCGGCGGGTCGGCGAGATGGCGCGGGCCCACCGGCGCGCCACGATGCGCACGCTGCGGGTGGCGTTCCTGTCCTCGCTGGTCCTGGAGACCGTCGCCACGCTGTCCGTCGCGCTCGTCGCCGTACCGGTCGGGCTGCGCCTGCTGCAGGGCACGGTCGATCTGCGGACGGCCCTGATCGTGCTGTTCCTCGCCCCGGAGGCGTATCTGCCGCTGCGGGCGCTGGGCTCGGCGTTCCACGACAGCGCCGAGGGCCTCACGGTGGCCGGGCAGGTCTTCGCGCTGCTCGACGAACAGGAACCGCCCGCGGGAACGACTGGCCCGGCGCCGAGTCCGGCACCCGCCGCCTCCTCCCTCGCCCCCGCCCTGCGCCTCGACGACGTCACCGTCCACCACACCGGCCGCACCACCCCCGCCCTCGACCGCGTCTCGCTGGACGTCGCACCCGGCGAACACGTCGCCCTGGTCGGCCCCAGCGGTGCCGGCAAGTCGACGCTGCTGGCCCTGCTCATCGGGTTCGTGCGGCCCACCGCGGGGCGCGTCACCGTCAGCGGCACCGATCTGGCCCGCCTCGATCCGGACGACTGGCGGACCCGGATCGCGTGGGTGCCGCAACGGCCCCATCTGTTCGCCGCGTCCGTCGCTGAGAACATCCGGCTCGGGCGGCCCGACGCGAGCGACGCCGAGGTACGGGAGGCGGCCCGCAGCGCGTACGCCGACGGCTTCGTCGAGGCGCTGCCGCTGGGCTACGACACCCCGCTCGGCGAGCACGGCGCGGGCCTGTCCGCCGGTCAGCGCCAACGCATCGCGCTCGCCCGCGCGTTCCTCAAAGACGCTCCCGTGCTGCTGCTCGACGAGCCGACCGCACACCTCGACCCCGCCGCGGAGGCCGCCGTCACCCGCGCCACGGCCCGGCTGATGCGGGGCCGCACCGCGATCGTGGTGGCCCACCGCACCAGCCTGCTGCCGTACGCCGACCGCGTCGTCACGCTCCGGTCAGGCCGCACGGCGAGCCCCCGACCGGCCTTCGTGGAGCGGACGCCGACCCCATGACGCCCCGCCGCGCCGCCCGGCGGTCCACTCCCCCACCCGTCCGAGGAAGGACAGCCGCAGCCCCCATGATCACGCCCTCGCCGTCCCCCTCATCCTCACCCTCACCATCGCGAGGGCCATCACGGCCATCACGGCCACCACGGCCACCACGGCCATCACCGTCGGCCGCGCACCTCCCCACCGACCCCCGCCCGGCATCCGTCACTCCCGTCCGCCCGCGCCGCACCGGATCACGGCCCACCCTGCGTCTCGTACGCCAACTCCTTCCGTACTGGCGCCGGTTGCTGCCCGCCGCCCTCGCCGCGGCGGGCAGCGAACTGGCCGCCGCCGCGCTCATGGCGACCGCGGCCTGGCTGATCACGCGGGCCGCGCAGCAGCCGCCGATCGCGTCGGTGGGCCTGGCGATCGTCGCCGTCCGGGCCCTGGCGCTCGGCCGTGGGGCGCTGCGCTACGGCGACCGGCTGCTCGGGCACGACGGCGTCCTGCGGGCCGTCGCCGGGTTCCGGACCCGGGTGTACGAGGCGCTGGTGCCGCTCGCGCCCGCGGGCACGCCCGCGTTCCGCGGCGGCGACCTGCTGACGCGGCTCGTCGACGACGTCGACGCCGCTCAGGACCTGCTGCTGCGCGTGCTGCTGCCGACGGTGGCGGCCGCCGGCGTGTGTGCCGCCACCACGGCGACGGCCGTGGTGCTGCTGCCGGAGGCGGGGCTCCTGCTCGGGCTGCTGCTCGCCGTGGCGGCGCTGGTCGTGCCCGCGGTGGTGCTCGCCGTGGCCCGGCACACGGGCCGGGCCACGGCCACGGCGCGAGCCGAACTCGCCGCGCAGGTCGTGGACTTGACGGAAGGAGCGGCGGATCTCGTCGCGTACGGCGCCCAGGGCCGCGCCGCCGGCCGCGCCCGCCGGGCCGCCGACCGCATCGCCCGCCTGGAACGGCGCCGCGCCCTGACCACGTCGTCGGCCTCGGCCGTCCTGCTGGTGGTGCAGGGCACGGCCCTGGTCGCCGTTGTGTGGAGCGCGCTGCACGCCCACGCCGCCGGCCGGCTGCCCGCCGTCCACCTCACCGTGCTGGCGGTGCTCGCCCTGGTCTCCTTCGAGGCCCTCGAACCGCTGCCGGGCGCCGCGTTCCGGTTCGTCGAGGTACGGGCCCGCGCCCGCCGCCTCGCCGACCTCTTCGACACCCCGCCCCCGGTCCCCGAGCCCACCACCCCAGCCCCGCCACTCCCCACCGAAGGCCCCATCGGCGTACGCATAGACAACTTGACTGTGCGTCACCATGCCGACGGTCCAACGGTGTTGAGGGGACTGAGCCTGGACCTCCCGGCCGGACGGCGCACGGTGCTGCTCGGCGCCAGCGGTTCGGGCAAGTCGACCCTGATCGCGGCGCTGATGCGGTTCGTCCCGTACGAGACCGGGAGCATCCGGGTCGCCGGACGCGAACTGCGCGACTGCGCCGGGGCGGACGTACGGCGGACCGTCACCGGCATGACCCAGGACGCGCACCTCTTCCACGAGACGATCCGCGCGAACCTGCTGATCGCCCGGCCCGGCGCCACCGAGTCCGCACTGCGCGACGCGGCCGGCCGGGCCCGGATCCTGGAGTGGATCGACTCACTGCCCGACGGCTTCGACACCTATGTCGGCCAGGGCGGCACCCAGGTGTCGGGCGGCCAGCGCAGCCGGCTCCTGCTGGCCCGCGCGCTGCTCGCGGACCCGCCCGTCCTCGTCCTGGACGAACCCACCGAGGGCCTCGACCCCGACACGGCCGCCGCCGTGCTCGCCGACGTCCTCGACGCCACGCGCGGCCGCACCACCCTGCTGGTCACCCACGACAGGGCGGGCCTCACGGCCGCCGACCGCATCGTGACGCTCGACGCAGGCCGCACCGCCTGACCGCTCCTCAGACCGCCGTCTCCGTCGACCCTGCCGTCCCGACCCTCCACATCCCCAGCTTCTCGGGATTGCGCATGGCCCACAGATCGGTGACCCGGTCGCCGGACACCTCAAGCGCCATCACCGTCACGGTGACGCCGGCCTGCTGGATCACCAGCCCCGGCAGGCCGTTGACGGCCCGTTCCTCCACGGTCAGGTCGGGCACCCGGTGGAACAGCTCGATCAGCCCCCGCGCGATCGCCTCGGCACCGGCGAGGGACCGCGCCCCGGCCTGGACGAGGCCGCCGGTGTCGGTGACCGCCCTGGCGTCGGGGTCGAGGAGTGCGACCAGGGCCTTGATGTCCTGCGCCTGCCAGGCCTGCCTGAAGTCGCTGACCACGGCGGCGCGTTGGGCGGTCGCCGGTGCCACCGGGGTCTGCGCGGCGCGGATGTGGCGGCGGGCGGAGGTGGCGAGCTGGCGGCAGGCGGCGGGGGCGCGGCCGACGACGTCGGCGATGTCGGCGAACGGGTAGCGGAAGACGTCGTGGAGGACGAAGGCGACGCGTTCGGCCGGGGTGAGAGAGTCGAGGACGACGAGGAACGCCATGGTCACCGACTCGTCGAGGGTGACCCGGTCCGCCGGGTCGGCCGTGCTGTGCGCGTCCCGGCCCAGGCTCCACCCGGTGCCGCCGGGCACCGGCTCGGGCAGCCACTCCCCCACGTACCGCTCCCGTCTGGCCCGCGCGGAACGCAGCTGGTCCAGGCAGATCCGCCCGGCGACCTTGGTCAGCCAGCCGCCGGGCGAGGCGATCTCCGCCTGCCGCTCGGGCGTCATCGCGTACCAGCGGGCGTACGTCTCCTGCACCACGTCCTCGGCATCGGCCAGCGAGCCGAGCAGCCGGTACGCGAGATTGGTCAGCGCCCGCCGCTCGCTCATGACCGCGTCGAGGTCCGGGGCAGAGTTCTGAGCCGGGGCCTGCCGGTGCTCGCCACGCTGCGGTCGGTCGTCGTCCTGCGGGGGCCGGGTGCTCATCGGGTCAGCGTCTCCTCGGGTCGCGGCTGCCGTCATGAGGTACGACGAGACGGCGTGTCCGTTCGTGAGGTGCCGTGCCGGGGCGGGGCGGGCTCAGGTCGTCGTCGGCCACGCCCGCAGCAGCGCCGCGATCCGGCCCGCGCCGCATCCCGCCGGATCGAGGAGGAGGTCGCGCAGTGCGGTGGCGTCCTCGCGCGTGGGCTTGACCGTGATGCCGGACGCCTCCAGGTACATGACGCCGGTGGCGGCGGCGACGGCCAGGTTCGAGTGCTCCAGCCAACGGCACCGGCCCAGAATGTGGACGAGTGCGGCGGCGCGTGCGTAGGGCCCGTCGTACACCGGCTGTCCGAGCAGTTCGCCCCGGTGGGCGGCGACGGCGGCGACCGGGACGCCGTAGTCGTCCGGGGCCGGGTCGCCCGCTCCGGCGAGCTCGGCGACCTGGAGGATCCAGGGGACGTCGATGTGCAGTTCCATCAGGCGGCGTGCGCCCCCGGACCACCGCGCCGGGCGGCGTCCTCCGCGTCGTCGAAGACGCCCTGGTGCTCGTCGAGGAACCCGCGGGCGGCCGCCAGACCACGGGCCCGCAGACCACTGACGTCGTCGAGCACGAGACGGGCCAGATAGTCCCCGATGGGCAGCCCCATCTCCTTCGCACGCGCCTTGGCCAGCTCAACGATCTCGTCGTCGACCCGGGCGCCCAGCTGTGTCTTGGCCATACAGCCACGGTAACAGGTGTTACCACCTACTGGGCGGCGGTTCGCCGAGTCCCGTCCGGTCCGCCGACGACGCCCAGCCGCACCCGGTGGCGCTGGAGGTCGACCTCGGTGACCTCCACCGTCATCAGCTCGCCCTCCTCGACAAGGTGATCCGGGGTCTCGACCGGCTCGTCGGTCAGCTCGGAGAGGTGAAGGAACCCCATAACCTCGGGAGCAAGCCGCACGAACACACCGAAGGGAACGATCTTGATGACGGGCCCGGTGAGAACCCGGCCGACCTGATCCGCGAACCGAATGAGTGGATCTTCTCGCAGAGCCTTCATGGAGAGCGTGACCTGTCCGGTGCGCGTCTCGGCAATGATCACCTCGGCGCTGATCCGCCGGCCGGCTTCGACCGCCTCGGCGGGGTGGTTGATCCAGCCCCACGTCAGGTCCGGCACCCGGATGAAGCCGGTGCACAGACCGTCCGGTTCGCCGTCGACGTGCACGAAGACCCCGAAGTTGTGAACCGCGGCAACCGTCCCCTCCACGACCTGTCCTCGTTCGCACGCGAGGAGGAAGGACCGCAAGGCCGGGATCTCGCACGCCCTGGCGGAGAGGTGGAGCTGACCCTCACGCCAACGCCCGATCTCTTCGGCATCGATCTCCTGGCCGACCTCGAACAGCTCGGCCGGATGCTCCACCCGACGCATCGACGCTTCCTGCCGGGGAATCCGACCGATCTCGGTCGCCCCTCGTTCGGCATCCGAGAGCTGCACGATGACGTCCACTCCGTCGAACCCGAGGACCTTCACCTTCCTCACGGGTCCCGGCTGAAGACGGTTGATCAAGGACTGCATGCGAGGGTCAGGGGCCGGCTCGGACATGGAAGCGAGCCTATGCGGGAGACGCCCCAACTGGTCCGCTCAGGCGGCGAACCCGATCGCGGTCACGTACTCGTACTCGCCCCACTGCGAGCCCAGGTCGACCACGACGTCGTTCACCCAGGCGTCGTCGAGCGCCGCGTCGTCGCCCGCGGACCAGGCCTGGACGATGCGGTCCCAGCGGCGGACGTTCATGGTCCGGTAGTCGATGACGCGCTGGAGCGGGCGGGGCACCTGCGACTGGTTGAGCGGGTGGAACTCGACGCGGGTGCCGCGGCCCTGGCGGTTGAGGCGGGCCAGCAGGTGCCGGGCGACGTTCGCGCGGCGCACCGTGCGGTACGCCGCCTCGATCCGGTCCAGGTTCTGCGCGGTCGGCTGCCGCTTGCCGTCGAGCCACGCCTTCAGCGTCCGGTCGGTCACGGTCAGCCCCGCGTCGCGAGCCGCGGCGCGGGCGTGGTCGGTGCGGGTGAGGTAGCGCAGGCGCGCCATCAGACCGCGGTGCGCGGTGACGGGTGTGGCGACGAATCCGGCGAGCCGGTCGAGCTGCGCCGCGACGGCCTCGTGCCCCTTCACTCCCTGGGCACCGAACTTGCCGAACTCTAGGTTCCTGTCCGGCATGGGCTGGCCTTTCGTGTGGACGGGCTGGGGCGGTTCGCCCACATCGTACGGGCGGTGGGAGCCGGTTCGGGGCACGTGGGCGGGGAGTGGCGGCGCCCACCGCGACCGGGGTGCCGCGTGACCCGTCTCAGTCCTGCGGCGTCCAGGCCGCCACCAGGTCCAGCAGTCCGGGGAAACGGGCGTTCAGATCGTCGACGCGCACGTGGCTGCGCCGCTCCAGTCCGTACTGGCGCTGGCGCGTGACGCCCGCCTCGCGCAGCGCCTTGAAGTGGTGCGTGAGCGAGGACTTGGGCCGGTCGAGACCGAACCAGCCGCACGTGTGGTCGAAGCTCTCGGACTCCAGGAGGAGTTTGCGCACGATCGTCAGCCGCAGCGGGTCGCTGAGCGCACCGAGCACGGTCTCCAGACGCAGTTCGTCGACCGCCGGCTCCGGCAGGGGGTCGGGCAGCCCCGACGGCACGACCGGCACGGCCGCCGACACGGGTGACACACGCGGCACGAGCGACTCCTCTTCACGCATTCACGGATTCACGCGGTGGCGCATTCACATAATTCCTCTGTACGAGTTCAATCGTACTGCATGCTAAGTTCGACTCAACTCGTACTGCTGGAGGGCCGGCCAGTCGGCCCGATCGGGAGGATCCGTCATGTCCGAGACCAGAACCGCAGCCACGACAGCCGCCGGGGCGCGGCGCCGAACTGCCGCCGCGCGGACGGGAGTCGGGCCCGACGCCCCGCTGTGGTGGGTGTGGCTCGCCGCCTGGCCGGTGACGGCCGTCTTCGTGCTCTCGAACGCGGCGACCCCGCTGTACGTGCTGTGGCAGCGCGACATCGGGTTCTCGAAGGGAACCCTGACCGTGGTGTTCGCCTTCTACATCGTCGGCCTCGTCGGGTCGTTGCTCGTCTCCGGCGTCGTCTCCGACCGCGTCGGGCGCAGGCCCGTCCTGCTGCCCGCGCTGGCCCTCGCCCTGATCGCCTGCCTCGTCTTCACGACCGCCACGAGCGTGGCCGCGCTCATCGTGGCCCGGCTGTTCACCGGCGTCGCGGTCGGCGCCGTCGTGTCGGCGGGGATGGCCGCGGTGACCGACGTGGCCGGGCCCGGGCGCCGGCGGCTCGCCGCGCTGCTGGCGTCCTGCGCGATGGTGTTCGGCGCCGGACTCGGCCCGCTGCTCGCCGGGGTGCTCTCCGAGACGGCGCCCGCGCCGACCGTCACCGTCTTCGTCGTCGAGGCCGTGCTGCTGGCCACCGCGGTGCTCGCCGTCCTACGGATGCCGGTGAGGCGCCCGGCGGCGCGGACCGCGGGCTCCTGGATCCGGGTGCCCGCCGTGCCGCGCGGCAACGGCCGCCAACTCGCCCTCGGCATCGCCGTGTTCGCCCCCGGCATCACCGCCACGTCCTTCGTGCTCTCGCTCGGCCCGTCGCTGCTGTCCGGACTGCTCGGCACCACAAGCCGGATCGTCGCCGGGGCGATGGCGTTCGTGATGTTCCTCGCCGCGACCGGCGTGCAGTTCGCCGTGCAGAGCCTGAGCCGGCGCACCGTGCTCACCGCGGGCGCGGCCGCCACCACGCTGAGCATGGTGACGCTGATCGTCGCCGTGCGCACCTCGTCGGCGCCGGTCCTGATCGCCGCCGCGCTGCTGGCCGGGGCAGGGCAGGGCATGGGGCAGCTCGGCGGTCTGTCGCTGCTCAACTCCGGCGTCCCGGCCCAGCGCCTCGCCGAGGCCAACGCCGCGCTCAACGTGGGCGGTTACCTCCTGGCCGGCGTCCTGCCCGTCTCGGCCGGCTACCTCAGCGACGCGGTCGGCCTGACGAACGGCGCCACCGTCTTCGCCGTCGTCCTGATGGCCCTCGCCGTGAGCGGCGGCCTGGTGGTCCGCGCGACCCGGCGCCAGGTGACGGACCCGGCGTGACGGCGTGACGGCGTGACGAAGTGACGGGCGGACGCGGACCGGGCGATCACCCACCCCGCCCGGCCACGCCCGCCCTCGTCACGGCGCCCCCCGTCACGCCGTCACGCCATCACGCCATCCGGACCTCACCCCAACTTCGGCTCGATCCGGAAGAGTTGACCGCCGACCTGCCCGACGAGCCCGTGGTCGTAGCTCATCAGCTCGGGCGCGATCCCGGCCTCCATGGGCCGCTTCGGCAGCTCCACCCGCCCCCGCCAGCGCACGGCCCCGCTGTCGAGGTCGAGGCCCACCAGGTGCCCGGTCGGGTCGAGGTAGTAGGCGACACGGGTGGCGAGGTCGACGGCGGCGGCCGAGC
Source organism: Streptomyces sp. KL116D (assembly GCF_030766975.1). Lineage (NCBI taxonomy): Bacteria > Bacillati > Actinomycetota > Actinomycetes > Kitasatosporales > Streptomycetaceae > Streptomyces > Streptomyces sp. KL116D. Next base: position 51,067 of record NZ_JASERH010000063.1, read on the forward strand.
GCAGCTCCCCCACCCTCGGTTCCTGCGGGTCCTTGCGCAGCTTCAGACCCGGGTCGGTGACCCACATCCGCCTGCCGTCGTCGGCCGAGTACGCGACGATCCGGTCCTTGGTGCCGGACGCCAGGACGATCCCGTCCGCGACCTCGCCCAGCGGCAGCCCGTCGACCCGGTACTGCCGCACCTTGCCGGAGCGGGTGTCGACCCGGCTCAGGGTGGCGGGCCCGTCGGCCGAGGAGAACTTCTTGCCGACGGGCGCGGTCAGCAGCACGGCGTCGCCGTCCGTGCCGACGAGGACGGTCGGGCCCTCGACCGTCGCGACCGTCCGCGCCTCACCCGTCGCCGGGTCGAGGCGGACGACGGTGCTCCGCTGCGGCGCCTTCTCGCTGTCCGGCGAGCACGTCAGGTACGGCACACCACCGATCACGGCCCGGTCGCAGTCCGCCTTCTTCCACCGGTACGTCCACAGCGTCCGGCCCGTCTTTCCGTCCAGCGCGGCCACGCTCTTGAACGAAGGCGTGTTGGCGAGGACCCCGCCGTCGAACAGCACGGCCGAGACCCGGCCGCGGCTGTCGTCCGCCAACTCGTGCCGCCACAGCTCGCGATCGCCGTCGGCGTCGAGGGCCACGAGGTCGGTGCCGGCCCGGGGCGCGCCCGGGGCGTGGTCGGCGTACGTGTAGAGCATCCCGTCCCGCGCCCCGGGGACCGTGCCCGCCGGGGTGCTGCTCCCGTCGCCCTTCCCGACCTCGCGCTTCCACACGACCTTCCCGGTACGGGCGTCCACGCGCACGGCGTCGTACTTCATGCCCCGGCAGAACACGGCCGCCTCGCCGGTGGTGCAGGCGTCCCACGACTTCGCGGGCAGCGTCGTCCGCCACCACAGCTTGCTCTCGTTGCTCACCCGAGTCGCCGGGGGCTGCGCCGTGTCGTCGCCGGTGCCGGTGACGAGGACGGCGCCGAGGGTGATGCCGACCAGGCCGAGGGCGGCGCCGGTCACCCGTGCGACGTTGCGCCGGCGGCGACGGCGCACGATGCGGTCGGCCATGTCGGCGGGCGTCCCGGCCTCGCCGGGAGTCCAGTGGTGCAGGACGTCCCTGATCGTGCGGTCCAGTTCGTCCGTGCTCCGGTGCGGGGTGTTCATGTGCGGGCTCCCTTCATGGCCTTGCCGGTCGGTGTGGTGCGGGCGGGCTCCTCCGCCACGGGCGTGGCGGGTCCCAGCTCGGGGGCGAGCCGGCGCAGCCGGGCCAGCGAGCGGTGGGTGGTGCTGCGCACGGTGCCGACCGAGCAGCCCAGCGCGCTCGCGACCTCCGTCTCGGACAGGTCCTCGAAGTAGCGCAGCACCAGTACGGTGCGCTGCCGCGGCGTCAGCCGCGCCAGCGCCTGCCCCACCGTGATCCGCAGATCGGCGGCGGACGTGCCGTCGGCGGCGCCGAAGTTCTCCGGCGGCACGGCGAACGTCGCCTCCCGGTGCGGCCTGCGCAGCCGCCACCGGCTGACCTGGTGCCGGTACATCACCTTGCGCACATAGCCTTCCGGGTCCTCTATGTGTCGCCAGCGACCCAGCGCCTTCATCAGCGCGATCTGCACCAGGTCCTCCGCCTCGTGCCGGTCGCCGCCGGTGAGCAGATTCGCCAGCCGCAGCAGCGCGCTCCACCGGACGTCGACGAAGTCCCTGAATCTCTCGGTGTCCTGCGGGTCCATGGGCCCTCCCGTTCCCTAACGCCCCCAAGGACGCGCGACCGGTCCGCAATCTATGCCTGCCGCCGGAGACCTTCTTGAAGTTCTCGATCGCCTTGACCTGAAGCGCGATTGAGGTCCTAGCGTTCCGGCGTGCCTTCCCGTAGATCGGCCGACGACAGGAGAACCCGCTCGTGATCCTTGTGACCGGAGCCACCGGAAACATCGGCAGTGCGCTGCTGCGAGAACTGCACGCGCACGGCGCGGGCCCGCTGCGGGGGCTCACCCGTGATGCCGCGCGGGCCGCCCTCCCCTCCTGTGTCGAGACCGTCGAGGGCGATCTCGCGGACCCGCGCGTCCTGAAGTCGGCGATGGACGGGGTCCGTGCGCTGTTCCTCGTGTCCCGGCTGGCGCCCGACGCCGACGTCCTGGCCGCGGCCGGGGCGGCGGGCGTGGAACACGTCGTGCTGGTGTCGTCGATCACCGTGCGGACCCACCCGCATCTGGGGCCCGCGGCCGAGAACCTGGCGGTCGAGCGGCTGGTCGAGGACAGCGGCATGGCCTGGACGGTGCTGCGGCCCACGCAGTTCGCGTCGAACGCCATGATGTGGGCGGCGCCGATCCGCGCGGGCGAGCCGGTCCACGCCCCGTACGCGGACATCGGGCTGCCCACGATCCACCCCGCCGACATCGCGGCGGTGGCCCGGGTCGCGCTGACCGAACCGGGCCACCGGGGCCGCACCTACGCCCTGACCGGTCCCGAGCCGGTCTCCGCCCGGCAGCAGGTCGAGGCGATCGGGGCGGCGCTCGGGCGGGAGCTCCCCTTCGCCGAGATCAGCCGGCAGGAGGCCCGGGCCCGGATGGCCGCGGTGTTCGGCGACGACGCGGCGGACGCGGTCCTCGACGTCACGGGCGGCGACGTCAACGCCGAGCTGCTGGCCGTACGCGACACGGTGCCGCGACTCACCGGCTCCCCGGCACGCCGGTTCGCCCAGTGGGCCGGGGAGAACGTCGACACCTTCCGCTGAGCCGGGCACCGAAGGGCACCGAAGGGCACCGAAGGGCACCGAACCCGGCTCGGCTTTTTACCCTCGCCCCTTCACATCATGATGAGCAGACGCGTATTCGGCTTGAGCTTCCTGTTCACCGAACGGCTCTGCACATACACCTCCAGCTTGGGATTGTTTCCCGCCTTCACGGAGACGGTCCCCTGAATTCCCGTACCGAACAGAAGACTGCGCGCCGCGTCTCCCGTATAAGCCCGGTCGGTGTCCTTCTCGACCACGATGACTTCCTTGTTCAGCTGAACCTGCGCCCGCGCGCCCAGCTGGTAGTAACACGCACCCCGCTCATAGGTCACTCCGGGATGCGAATTCACGAAGGGACGGATCTCGATCTCCTTGTCCACCTTCAGGAGCCGGTACCTGTCGGCCGGTATCGGTTCGAGATTCGCCCGCACCTCGTCGACGGATATGTCCTGCCCGACGGCGAACAGGTTCTTCGTACCGCGCACGCCCTGCTCCCGGCCGCGCAGGAAGCTGGTGGCGGCGGCGCGCACGGTGCCGATGGCCTCCTCGACGCCCTTCTGGGAGTCCGCGTCCCAGATCGCGATGTTCCCCGCCGGGAAGCCGTAGTTCTGCGCGGTCCGCTTCGCCAGCGAGTTCGGCACGAGGATCGCGGACGTCCAGTGACCTGGCATGGAGCCCATCTTCGCGGTGATCCGGTCCAGCCAAGGGCCGAGGATCGTCATGTCGCCGTCGTGCCGCCTGTCGCCCCCCGACGCGTTCTCCTCGCCGTCCGTCACCACGATCTGGAGGAAACTGTGCTCGCCGTATTCCTCCCATATGTGTCCGAGGTCGTCCAGGGACTTCAACGAGGCCTCGATGAGCGCCGTCGCCCCATTGTTCACCCGGTACAGACCCCGCATGGACGGAAGGTGCTTCACGTCCATGTCCCACACCAGGTTCTCCACCCGGTGGTCGAAGGAATAGAGGCTGATCCGGGTCTCGTGACCGAGGCTGTCCGATTCCGCCTTCAGGCCCGCCACGAACTCGTCCACGACGCGAATGAGCTGATTCTCGTGCGGACGCATGGAACCCGAGCAGTCCACCACCAGCGCGACGTGATTCACCTTGTGCTGAATCCTGCTTGCAGACATGATTCCGCTCCCCCTCCGAGCTTCCCCGAGTGATGTATTCACTCTATGGGGAGGCACTGACAACGCCGTTTCGCCGGCCGCCACGCCCCCGGCGTCCGGATCCGCGGTCCACTGCGGCTAAACTTCAGCGCCGTGGTGGATACCCAGTACGAAGACCTGTTGAAGCTGGTGCTCACGTCAGGGACGGCCAAGGCCGACCGGACGGGCACCGGGACCCGAAGTGTCTTCGGACACCAACTGCGCTACGACCTCTCCCAGGGGTTCCCGCTGGTCACCACGAAGAGGGTGCACCTCAAGTCGATCGTGTACGAGCTGCTGTGGTTCCTGCGCGGCGACTCGAACGTCCACTGGCTGCAGGAGAACGGCGTCCGCATCTGGGACGAGTGGGCCGACGCCGACGGCGAGCTCGGCCCGGTCTACGGCGTGCAATGGCGCTCCTGGCCCGCCCCCGACGGCCGGCACATCGACCAGCTCAGCCAGGTCCTGGACACGCTGCGCAGCGACCCCGACTCCCGCCGGATGATCGTCTCCGCGTGGAACGTCGCGGAGCTCGACCGGATGGCGCTCGCCCCCTGCCACGCGTTCTTCCAGTTCTACGTCGCCGACGGCAAGCTCTCCTGCCAGCTGTACCAGCGCAGCGCGGACCTGTTCCTCGGCGTCCCGTTCAACATCGCCAGCTACGCCCTGCTCACGCACATGGTGGCGCAGCAGACCGGTCTCGAGCCCGGCGACTTCATCTGGACCGGCGGCGACTGCCACATCTACGACAACCACGTCGAGCAGGTGACGGAGCAGCTCTCCCGCGCCCCGTACGCGTTCCCCGAGCTGAAGCTGCACAAGGCCGACTCGCTCTTCGACTACGCCTACTCGGACGTGGAGGTGCTGAACTACCAGCACCACCCCGCCATCAAGGGCCAGGTCGCCGTATGACCGACGGCACGGCCACCCGGCACGTCGGGCTCATCTGGGCGCAGACCCTGGACGGCGTGATCGGCGCGGACAACGGGATCCCGTGGCGGCTGCCCGAGGACATGGCGCACTTCAAGGCGACCACCCTCGGCCACCCGGTGATCATGGGCCGCAAGACGTGGGACTCGCTCCCGCCGCGCTTCCGCCCGCTGCCCGGCCGGCGCAACGTCGTGGTGACCCGCGACCCCGAGTGGTCGGCCGAGGGTGCGGAGCGCGCCGGGTCCATCGTCGAGGCCCTGGACCTCGCGGCGGGCACCGCCTGGGTGATGGGCGGCGGCGAGATCTACCGCGCCGCCCTGCCGTACGCGACGACGCTCTCGGTGACCGAGGTCGACACGACGGTGCTCGGCGACACCCACGCCCCGAAGCTGGACGCGGCGTGGACGGCCGCCGAGGACGACGGCTGGCAGACCTCGACGACCGGTCTGCGGTACCGCATCCGCCGGTACGCCCGTTCGTAATCCGCCGGTACGCCCGTTCGTAGCCGTAGCCGCGCCGGAGCGACTCACAGCGACCGAAGCGACTCGTAGCGACTGAAGCGACCGGCTTTCGCAGACGGAGGACCGGGCGCCCCTGACCGCGGGGGCGCCCGGTCCGTCGTGTTTCGGCCCACCTCCTGGCCGAGACCGTCCACCGCGCGATTCGCCCCGGGCCGGCGGCCGCCTCGACGGCAGACTGGTGGCCGCACGTCCGTGGGGACAGCTGACGGGGGGAGCCGGTCAGATGGCGAGAGCGCGGCGGGCCGCAAGACCGTGGTGGGCCGGGCGGCCGCACGACCCCGACGCCCCCGGCCGGCGGGCGCGGCGGATGCGGGACGTCGCCGAGCTGCGGGCGCAGGGGCGCTACGGGCCCGAACTGCGTGACGTCCTGCCCGCGTTCGTGATGCTGGGTCTGGCGGCGCTCGGGCCGCTGTTCGTCCTCGCTCTGCTGTACCGCCTGCACGGGCCGTTGCTCGGCGTGCTGCTGCCGGTCGCGGTCGGGTACGCCGGCTGGTTCGGCGGACGGCGTCTCGTCCGGCGCCGCGCCGGCCGGTACACCCCGGCGGAGCTGGCGCGCCTGGGTCATCGTGGGCTGGTCCTGGCCGTCGAGCGGATGCTGCGGCGCGACGGCTGGCAGGTCACCGATCTGACCGAGGGGGACCGGGTGCGGTTGTACGCCCGTGGCCGGGCGGGGCGCGAACTCGACGTCGCCGTCCGGGACACCGTGGAGATTCCCCCTCAGGAGAACGTGAGCCGCTCCGCCGACGACGTGGGTGCCTCGCGGGAGAAGGGGCGGCTGCTGCGGCTCGTCGTCTCTCCGGGGGCGTTCACCCGCGCCGAGGTCCTGTGGGCCTCCCGGCAGGGCGGTGTCCTGCTGGTCGACGGGGAGACGCTGCGGCGGTGGGCGGCCGGTGTCCCGTTCGACGAACTCGGCCTGCCGACCTGACGGGAGAGAGAAAGAAGCCGTTCCCCCGTCGCGCGCGGCGGCCGGGGAACGGCTGTGGTGCCAGGTGGCGCGGAGTGCGGTGTGCGGTCAGGAACCGGCGGTCGACAACGGCACCTGCGTGCTGTCCGTCGCCTCGACATACGCCCGGGCGGCGACCATCACCTCGCGGGCGCGGTCGTCGGCGATACAGAGGGCCGGGGCCATGTCCTCCAGCTGCGGGTTCATTCCGATCATCCAGGCACGGGCCGTGTACACGGACTCCGCGGCCTGGATCAGGTGAAAGATCTGGATCGCGTCGATCAGGCGAGCCTCGGCCTCCGGCCTCGGCCGACTGGTGCCGGCCGCCCAGCGGCCGACCTGCTTGGCGTCGTTGATGCCCGCCATGCGCGCGGTCAGTCGCTGCCCGAGGTTCGCCTGGAGAAATCGAGCGATGTCGGCGATGGGCGTACCGACAGCAGCACTGTGGGCCGCCGTCGCGGCGGCGGTGGTCCGGGGCTTGGTCTCGATCGTAGGCATGACGGTCTCCCTCATTGACCCGGCAGGCCTCACCGTAAGAACCAGAGGGTGAGAGCGGGTCGGGCGGCGGGCTTCGAGGCTCGGCGGCAGCTGCGGGACGCGCCATGGCTGTCGGCGGCACGGACGGAGGGGCGCGCGGGCACGCATGCCGATGGCTGCGATCGTCGCAGTGGCTGTTCCATCACGCCCTCCCTCCAAGTCTGTTTCCAAAAGCGTACCCACGGTGGTAGGTCAACTCCACCTGAAGACGTCGACTTTGAAGAAGCGTCATATGCCACGCCCTGCGCTGGAATCTCCCCCTCCGCCCTGCCTCACCTGCGGTTTGTACTGCGGACTGCAGGTTTTCGGCCACGGAGGGAGTTCCGGTAATTGGCCGTTTCCCACCCCCTAATGGACCCCTTTTGTGGTGGGGTTCTGGTGTGTTGGCGGTGTGTTACCGGTGTTTTCAGGGGGTGCGCAAGGGGTGCGGAGGGGGCCAGGCGGTCGGTCAGAACATCTGCAGGCCGTACTCCTGGGCCACCGTCCGCAGCGGCTCCGACTCGGGGAACACGTACGTCGACTCCAGCCGGTCGACCGTCGTGTTGTCGAAGACCGCCCAGCACTGGCGCATGCCGAACCGCGACTTGTAGGCGATGCCGTGGATGCGCGGGGTGCCCTGCGCGGTGCGCTGGGTGTGGGCCCAGCGGGCGATGGCCCGGGTGAGGCGGCGGTGGAAGCCCTGGATGTGGTCGCGGGTGAGTTCGGCCTGGGTGACGCCGAGTTCGGCCAGCTGCGGTGCGAGGAGGACGGTGAGCGCCTTCAGGGTGTGGGCGTCGTCGACGTCCAGGAAGCGGCTGTCCTTGGCGGGCTCTAATCGCAGGAGCGTGTGCTTGGCGCTCCAGTCGCGGACCATCTTGCCGGGGCCGACGAAGAACGGCTCGTGCCAGTCGTGGTCGACGAGTTCGCGCATGTCCGGGTGGACGCGGAAGGGGGCCAGCGCCTCGGCGAAGCAGCCGTCCTGCTGGGAGGCGCAGTAGAGGGTGCCGTACGTGCTCGCGCTCCAGGCGTTGCCCGCGGTGCTGGACTCGTCCGGGGCCGCCAGGATGTCGTAGCTGAGCGGATCGGGGGTCTTTCCCAGTCGCCAGACGCCGTCGGTGGGAGCGGGTACCAGTCTGACGTCGGCTGCTGGGCTGGAGGTCATGGGTTCGGCTCCGGTCGTCGTCCGTTCAGGCCCTCTGAACGGGGCGGCCCGCCGGCTCCGGCCGACGGGCTTGGGGTGGTCCGCTGGGTCGCGTGTCCTGAACAGGGGCAGGACAGAGGACAGTTGATCAATTGTGGTGGCCGACCGGCCGTGATGCGAGTCACTTGCGAGACATCACGGGGGCGCACGATGCATTCCGGGGGGCGCATAGTCCGACAGCATGTGTGATCGCCGCCGCCCGACCGGCGCACCGGGTGCGCTCGCGCGGCCGCCGGCGGTCAGTGGGCCAGGGCGGGGTGGGCCAGGTCGAGGCTGGTCAGGGCCGTTCCCGCGTGTCCGGCCAGGGCCAGGTCGGCGGTCGCGGTGCCGGGGTGGGGCGTCGCGTCCAGCCAGGTCAGTGGGGTGGCCGTGGCCAGCGTGAGGAGTTGCGTGCCGGTGGCCGCGTCCCACAGATGGATGATGCCGTCGCGGGCGGCGCTGACCACGTACGTGCGGTGTTCGGCGGTGAACGTGGCCAGCGCGTGCACGGGGGCGTGGTGCCCGGTCAGCGGCGGGCCGAGCGGTCGCCTGGTCGCCAGGTCCCAGAGCCGGACGTCGGCCTGGTCGCCCGCGGTGACCAGGAACGGCGAAAGGTCGCCCGCGGGCGCCGTGTTGAGGGCGAGGGCGTGGATGATGCCCTGGTCGCAGTGGATCCGGTCGGCCGCGGTGTCCTCGTCGGCGGCGGGGTCCCACAGGCGGACGACGCCCTCCGTGCCCGCGGTGGCGAGCCAGGGCCGGCCGTCGTCGGTGCACGCGGCGGCCAGCGCCTTGACGCTCATCGCGTGGCCGTTCCACGTCCGCAGCAGGCTGCCCGTGTGCAGGTCCCACAGGCGGGTGCGGTAGTCGTCGGACGCCGTCAGCAGGAGGGCCAGCGCGCCGTCCGGGCTCGTACAGGCGGCGATGTGGCGGGTGGGCGCACCGCACTCCAGGGGCGGCAGCGACGGCGGTGTGCCGTTGGCCACCGGGTCCCACCCCCGTACGGTGCCGTTGGCGTCGGCCCACAGCAGCAGGTGCCGGGAGCCGCGGCGGGCCCAGGTCAGGGCGAGGACGGGCTCGGGGGCGACGAGCGCGGTGGTCGCCAGGCCGGTGCGGGTGGCGGTCAGCCGGACCGTCGTGTCGTGGGCCGTGGCGACGAGCGGGCCGCCGTCGCTGTGCCAGAGCGCGGTGGCGGCCGCGGTGCGCGGGGCGGGGGCGGGGCCCGCGGTGAGGTGGCGGCCGATGTCGGCCGCGGTCCACAGGCGCAGGGTGGCGTCGGCGGCGCCGGACAGCAGGGCGCCGGGCCGGTCCGGGCTGTCGGGCAGGGCGGCGAGCGCGGTGACGGTGTCGGTGTGGCCGCGCAGTTCGGCGACGGTGCCGGTGGCGGGTTCCCAGAGGGTGACGGTGCGGCCGCGGGCGGCGGCGAGGACGACGGTCTCGTCGTCCAGTACGAGCCGGCACAGGTCCTTGACGGGTTCGCCGTGGCCGGGCGCGGTGGCGGGCAGCCGGCCTTCGGCGGTGGACCAGGAGGTGATGCTGCCGTCGGCGTGGCCCGCGTAGAAGAGTCCGGGTTCGGCGCCGGCCGTCACGGTGCGGGCGGGGGCGGGAAGGGGGTGCACGGCGCGGACGGTGCCGTCGAGGTGGTGCACGGTCAGGTCGTGCGCGGTGTGCACGAGGACGCGCTCGCCGTCCGTGTCGATCACCGTCGTGAGCGCGCCGCGCAGCACCGGGGGCGCGGTGGCGATGGTGCGGGACAGCCCGGGCGCGGCCCAACTGACGGTCTCGCTGCGGCCGTTGACGGCCCACACGGTGAGGTCGCCCCGGTCGTCGAAACCGCACAGGGCGTCGTCGAACCAGGTGGAGTCGGTGTGGCAGCCCAGGGCGGCGTGCCGGTGCGCGTCCCACAGCCGCACCGTGCCGTCGGTGCCCGCGGTGACGAGGTACTGCCGCCCGTCGGGGTCCGGCGGGCTGAGGTGCAGGGCGCGGATCTCGCCGGCGTGCGCGGCGATCGGGGCGCCGACGGGGTGGGCGGTGGCGGCGTCGAGGAACTCCAGGGTGCCGGTCGTGGTGGAGACGGCGATCTGCGGTCCGTGGCGGGGGTGGTCGAGGGCGAGCAGCCGGGTCGGCGTGGCGGGCAGCGTGGCCCAGATGTTCGCCGCGGGCCGCCAGTTGGTGAAGTGGGCGGTCAGCGGGCTGTCGGCGGGCGGCGCCGCCTCGGGCGGCATCCGGGTGCGCGGGGTGTCGGGGTAGGTGAGGGCGATGTGGGCCAGGTGCAGGCTGGCCATGCGCGACGGCAGCGGCGCGTCGCGCAGGTAGGGCTCTATGGCGGACCAGGCCGTCAGCCAGTGCCGGGGGCCGCAGGCCGGGCTGTGGTGGAGCAGCGCGCGGATGCCGCCGCCGGTGTCCCAGGCGAGTGCCTGCGGCGGGACGCGCGCGTCGTCCAGGACGTGCCCGAGCGCGGCGTGCCGGGCCAGGTGGCGGCGGGCGTACGGCGGGGGCGGCTGCCCGGGGTCCGCGCTCAGGGCCGCGAGCCGCGCGGCGATGCGGGCGTGCACGGCCGCCTCGCCGGCGCCGTCGTCACCCCGCGGCCGACGCGGTGGTGTTCACGGTGGCGGGCGCCCTCGGCTGCCTGATACGGGGGCTCGTGGGTGACGCCGGGGAAGCAAGGCGTTCCTCGCGGCGCTGCCGATGCTCATCGCCGTGGCGTCGTTCTTCCCCGACGCGGTCCCGCCA